>CABQAB010000108.1 GCA_902461985.1 uncultured Bacteroidales bacterium
AATGATACGGCATCTATCCCGGCTTTTCTGCAGGCTTCCACAAAAACGGACTGGTAGCCTAAATCGTCTTCAGGCAGGGTTATGAACAGTCCTTCGGTCTCTTCCACGCAGTGTGAGGCGATTTTCTTCAGTATCCTGTTCTCTCTTATGCATTCGGCGGCACTTTCGTGGTCGGTTACGGCATATCTCGCTCCGCTGTGGAGCAGTCCGTGGTTGCGGCCGGTAGCCCCGGAAGTAAAGTCGTGCCTTTCCACAATGAGGGTGCGCAGACCACGCATCGCGCAGTCTCTCGCAGTTCCGGCTCCGGTGATTCCGCCGCCTATGACAATCACATCGTAGTTGTTCATATCCCCGTATTTTCCAGATTCCCAAGTTCCTGTCCGGCAGTGTCCTGTCCGGCATTGTACATCCTTCCCTGCCAGGTGTCAAGTTCCTCTAAGCGTCTTTCTAACATTTTCACCAGTTCTGCATTGCGCACCAGTCCCCACGGCGTGCCGGTGACGAATCTCGGCGGTATCTCTCCGGCGAATCTCTCTATGCTCAGTTCCGGTTTGAGCCTTTCGAGCATGGCAGTGAAAAAATCTATATATTCCCCGAGCGTGAACCGGCAGAAATCTTCGGGATGCCTTTCGAATTCCTTCTCCATAGCAGTTCCGCGCACAATCTGGAGCTGGTGGAATTTGACGGAAGTCAGCGGAAGGGAATTGATTGCCGCGCATTCGCCCATCATCATTTCACGGGTCTCGCCCGGCAGCCCGAGCATGAAATGCGCCCCGGTCTCGATTCCTCTCCCGGCAGTCATGCAGACCGCTTTCCTCGCTGTCTCGAAGTCGTGTCCTCTGTTTACTCTTCTTAGTGTGGCGTCGTAGCAGGATTCTATGCCATATTCGACGATTACGACGGGAGCGGTGATATGCCTGACTTTGCGGGCTTCTTCCGTGCTCTTCCTGAACTGATGTGCACTGCCTTGACATTCAGTTCCGCCGGACTCCGCCGGCCTCGCCTTGTCCGGCAATATGTCCCTTTCCCAGCCTTCAAGTATCTTTCCCTTGCCCAAAGCCTCTAAGAAGTCCAGTTTTTCCTCGTCCACACAGTCGGGACGGGTCCCGATTACGATTCCGCAGACGGCAGGATGGGACAACGCCCGGCAATAGACCTCCTTCATCTTTTCCAGACTGCCGTAGGTGTTGGAATAGGCCTGGAAATATGCTAAATAGGAATTTGCATTACGGTACCTGCCCTTGTGGAATTCAAGCCCTTCGTCAATCTGCAGGAGTATATCCTTGTCAGGAGAACTGTAGGCAGGGTGGAATGCTGCGTTGTCACAGAAAGTGCAGCCTCCGTATCCGAGCTTTCCGTCACGGTTGGGGCAGGTGAAACCGGCGTCAATCACGACTTTCTGAAGTCTGGACCCGTATCTGCCCCTGAGATAATCCACATAGGCGTTATATCTTCTCCCTCCCGGAAACTCCGCCCCCGCTTTCATACCCATATTCCTCCGTTAATCATATGGTCCGCGAAACTCCCCGGGACAGGATTCTGCGCATTGGAATCCTTGTAGGTGGTTTTCTGGAAAAACGCATCGGCTGTCCGGTGCCTGAAAGTCTCCTCGTCATAAGGCTTGTCCGCCCATGCCCACCATAGATAGTGGGTCGCGGAGTGAGTGATTTTCGGAATGGCGGCATAGATTCCGGCAGCCCTGGAGTTCTTCTGTACAAGGGTCATGAACAGGAGCTGGTGGACGAAATAGTCTGCAGTGCAGTTCTCTTCTTTCCAGTAGGCATGGATCATGGCCCGCCACGCACCGAGCAGGAACGAACCTGTGGTCGAGCGGATAAAGCAGTTCTGGACGAAACTGTATCCGTATTTCGCACCTATGTCACTGACGGTGAACATGAAGAAGTCCTGAGATGAGATTTCCTGCGGAATGGCGGAAGTGACATAGCAGGTCGTGTCGAGCCAGCAGCCTCCGTGACGGTAGAGAAGTTCCACACGGCAGATGTCGGCATAGTGGGCGGGTTTGATTTTCCCTTTCCTGAATTTTTCCTCTATATAGTCTGGAAGCGTGAGGTAGTCCGCAAGGTTTCCGGCATCTAAAAGCACATACCTGTCCCCGAACTGTCTCCTTGCTGATTCAATGCAGGCTTTGACTATGGGCGGGGCTGATTCTTCGCCCTGCAGCCATATGGAGAAGACTTTCCCGCTGTCTTTCCCCTGTCCAGGGACATATTTCTCCGCAAAACTGTCGGCAGCCGGCAGGTAACGGCACAGATAATCGGAAACCATGCGCTGCTGGATTATGTTCTGCCGGCGTCTGCGTTCATTCCGCGGCAGCCACAAAGGTATGAACAGATGACAGCGCAACCATTTTTTCAATATGAATCCTGAACTTCTTACTCCCATGTCAATCCTGTTTTTCGTATTTGTCCAGAGCTTCGGACATAAGTCTGCGTCCGATTTCGGAAATCTCTCCGCCTCTTGCATAATCGGCTATCTCCCCGTATGCGTCAAAACTCATGGTGACCAGTATGTCGGGTTTGTACATCTGGATCTGCAGTCCGGAAATAGTCCTGAGCATGAGCGAGAACGTACGCGAAAGTATGGAATAGTAGTTGTCGTCCTCTGTGAACGGCATCTTCTGCTTTTCGGCATCGTCCGCCAGGCTACGGTATTTGTCCGAGATTTCACGGCTGGTCTCCAGTGCCTTGCGGGTCTCGTCTCCGGCTATCCTCACGAAGTCGAGCAGAGAATCAGTCTTGGATTTTTTCAGCTGCTCAACAAGGCCGGTCAGGCTGAATCTTGCCTCCTCCTCGTCATTCCTGGCCTTTTCCAGAAGTTCGAGGTTCTCTGCTATCTTCTTGCTGTCCAGCCGGTTGACATCGAATGAAACCAAGATGTCATGTCCGTTCCTGTGGACTATGCTGAAAGGTGCGGTGTTTACTGCTCCTCCGTCAATGAGCTTGTGCCTGCCGTATCTGACCGGGCGGAAAAGGGACGGGATGGATATGGATGCGCGGATGGCGTCGAAAAGCTTGCCCTCGCGGAAGACTACTTCCTCGCCGGTATAGAGGTCTGTCGCGACTGCGCAGTATGGTATGCGCAGGTCTTCGATGTTTACGTCCGGCACCACTTCCTTGATGGCTTTCATGACCTTGTCGCCTTTTACGAGATAGGATTTGCTCAGGGATACGTCAAGCAGGGACATGAGTCTGGAATTGTTGAGCTTGAACAGCCATTTCTTGAAATCCTGAAGCCCTCCGGCTGCGTAGACGCCTCCGATCAGCGACCCGATGGAGCAGCCTGCCACCGAGGTTATGTTGTAATCCCTGCTTTCAAGTTCTTCAATTGCCCCTATGTAGGCGAATCCCCGCGGACCTCCGCTCGAAAGCACTAACGCGACATCTTTCGTTTCCATGCTCTTTTGTTTATCAATATGGCAAATGTACATAAAATCGCCCGATTTTATGTACATTTGCCACATAATAGTTCAACTTATGGCATCATTCCCTACAAAACATAAAACCTGCTTTTTCCCGGCACTCGCAGTTCTGGTTTTTATGAGTGCCGGTTTTCTGTGCGCAGCGCAGGACGGGGAGCGCGGATATGCGATAGTGGATGTATCGTGTGCCTTCCTGCGTGCGGAGGCTGATTATGAGTCACCTCTTGAAACACAGGAATTTATGGGTGCGGTTGTGGAAGTTGTCGGACATGACGGATATTGGGTGAAGGTGCGCACATCCCAGCCGTACACAGCCTGGTGCAATGAGAAATGTCTGGCTTTTACCGACTCGCTTGGGGTGAAAGAATGGAATGAATCGGAAAGGTATATGGTTACAGCCCCCTTTTCGAGGATATATTCCCGTCCCGACAGGTCTTCGTCTCCGGTCACGGACTTATGCAGGGGTGACATTGTTCAGGCCTGCTGCGGAGGAAAGGGAAACAGACCGGTAGTCTCCGGAAAGTGGGCTGAAGTCTCCGTCCCTGGAGGCCGGACAGGATGGACATTGCGTGCGGATATTTTGGATTACGGCAGATGGAGGGAGAGTCTCCGTTCCCGTTCCGAGGATGACGTGCGCAAGTCTGTCGTGAGAGAAGCCGGGGAGTGGATGGGCGTGCCCTATCTCTGGGGCGGGATGAGTCCCAAGGGCTTCGATTGCAGCGGACTTGTGAGATATGTCTATTATATGAACGGGATTCTCCTGCCTCGCAATGCTTCGCAGCAGGCTGAATGTGGAGTGGATGTGCCTGTATTCAAGACGGTCGTTGAAGCGGTTGGGGCGGTGAAGCCGGAGTGCGGTTCAGGCAGTTTTTGCCCGGATGCCCTTCTGCCGGGTGACCTGCTTTTCTTCGGTACGGCTGCGGAAGGCGGGCGGCCTGCAAGAATCACCCATGTGGGCATATATGCCGGTGGCGGGCGCATGATTCATTCTTCACAGCTCGTGCGCAGGAATTCCCTGTGCCCGCAAGATGCAGACTGTTATGAAAACGCAGGCCGTCTTATCTGTGCGCGGAGGATAATCGGGTGTACGTCCGGCAATCCTGCGGAATTGTAGGCGGCGGGGTTTGAGGAATCAGGAAAATGTGCTACATTTGCACGCGGAAGTCTTTCGAGGCTTCCGGAATATAGACTTTTTAAAAATCAACAGACTATGAACCTTAGAGTTATCAAAAAAGACATTGAGTATTTCGTGGGTGAGTTCATTGATGACTGCGCTTTGTTCGCATCACTCAATCCGGACAAGAACAATGAGGATCTCGCCAATATAATAGATGAGGCAATCGAGCTTTACAACAACCTCAAGGACAAGATCAACCATCCTGAGGAGGGCAGGAAACTCGCAGCATATTATGATGACATCCGCCGCGAACTTTTCGAGTCCCTTGACGGCCTTTGCGAAAAACTTAGTTCGGTAGTAAGCGAAAAGTAATCCCGCGCGGCTTTCCGTGTGGACTGAAACAAGGGGGCTGACTAAAAGGTCTGTCATATCGAGCGAAGCCCGAAGGGCGTAGTCGAGATATCTATTATCTTAAGAAGATCTCTCCACTCGCGAAGCTCGGTCGAGATGACAATGACATAACTTTTAGTCAGCCTCTTTGTATGTTTGGGAGTGTGCGTCGCGGGCCTATTTTCCCGCAAGGTGCTTTTCCCAGGCCCATGCTGAAGCCAAGGTCTCTTCCACAGTGCGTTCTGCCTTCCAGCCGAGTTCCTTGTTGGCGAGAGTCGTATCAGCCCAGATGGCAACAACGTCGCCGGGACGGCGGTCAACATATTTGTAGTTGAGTTTCAGTCCATTAACTTTCTCGAAGGCGTTCACGAGTTCCGAAACCGAAACAGGTCTGCCGGTTCCTATGTTGAAGATTTCGTAATTCTCCTTCATCTTGCCGTCCAGCATATGTGAAACAGCGGCTACATGTGCCTTGGCCAAGTCCACTATGTCAATATAGTCCCTCAGACAGGTCCCGTCGGGGGTAGGGTAGTCGTTGCCGAAAATGCTCAGGCATTCCCTCTTGCCGATGGCAGTCTGGGTGATGAACGGCACGAGGTTGTTGGGAACACCTCTCGGGAGTTCTCCGATGAGTGCGGAAGGGTGTGCTCCGATAGGGTTGAAATATCTGAGAGCGATGCCGTGGACAGGTCCCTGAGCCGTGGTCCCGGCGTTGATTTCAGCACCGTATGTCGCGGATGCCTTGATGACGTCCCTGAGAATGTCCTCGCAGATCTGCTTGGTGTTGCCGTAAGGTGAAGTGGCAGGCTGGCGGGGCGATTCCTCGGTTACGGGAAGTTTGTCCGTCTCTCCGTAAACGGTTGCCGAAGATGAGAAAAGTACGTTGCAGCCGCCGTGTGCGATGGAAGCGTCGAGAATGTTGAGGAACGAATCCAGATTGTTCCTGTAGTATTTGATCGGCTCTGCAACTGATTCACCGACAGCCTTATACGCTGCAAAATGAATTACTGCGTCGATTTTGTAACGCCCGAAGAGGTCCTGTACCTTCTCCTTGTCGCAGCAGTCAATCTTCTCGAAAGGAATATCCTCCCTTCCGGTAATTTTCTTCACTCCCTCAAAGCAGGTCAGGTCGCAGTTGGACATATTGTCGGCAACGACAACGTCATACCCCGCATTGATGAGCTCTACTGTCACATGGCTGCCGATATAGCCGGCGCCGCCAGATACCAATACTGTTTTTTTTGCCATAATCAGTCTTAATTAGTTTTAGAAGCTTCTTAGTAATCCTCAAAAAATAACCTGCCTCACTAATGAATATCTTTTTGGTCCATATGCCTTTTCTCATCAGTCATTTGCCACCGGCAAACTCCTTCTTCCAAAAGACATCTATCCTCAAAAATCTTATTCTTATTGATGCACTTTATTTTTTTCATATTACTTGGTCAAAGAACCGACACTGTGTCAGTTACGCAATGTCCAAAGTTAGTGTAAATTTCTCGTGGAGAGGAATATTTTTTTGCGTAATTTTGCAATGATTCATTATGGAATAATATAATGCGTTGTAAATCAATATATTTATCATTCTTGCACATAGGGCTCGTCTTTTTGGGGGTCTTCTCTTTTCCGGCTGCCGCCCAGAACGGCAGCGTGGAAGCCTCAGTGACCGGCCATTGCATCAGGACAGTTTCAGGCAAGGCCCTTTCATCCGCAAATGCCGGGAAGAATTTCATTCCAGCCTCGAATATGAAGACCATATCTTGCGGTCTCGCGCTCAAGGCCTGCGGGACGGATGCGCGTCTGAAAACCGTACTTGCACATTCGGGCGAAATAGATGAAGACGGGAGACTCGACGGAGATCTCTACATAATAGG
>CABQAB010000109.1 GCA_902461985.1 uncultured Bacteroidales bacterium
GGGTGCCGGGCAGAGTGTTGAGATTCAGTGCGCCATCCGGAGAAGCCCCGGACAACCGTAGCCCACAGCACCAGACCGCTGGCAAAATAAGTCAGTCCTTCTGACTTCTATTTCCCGCCCCGGTTGTCCAGCTGCTGCCGGAATTCAGTCGGGAACTCTGTTTCCGGGGGTTGGATATATAACAATGCCATAGTGCCACGGCACTATGGCATTGTTATTGCACAACGGTATGCCCTTTTGTAGTTCGTGGTTTGCACTCTATTGTTTCGGCATACAGATAAGTTTAATATATTAAGATTGATTGACAAGATGAAGAATGTAATTGTACGCAGCCTGGCGGCTATTGCTTTCGTTTGTCTTCCCTTAGTGTCGTCTGCACAGTACCGCACCGACATCAAGGTAGAGGACGGAAAGGAAGACAGCCGCACTGCGGTTCAACAAATTCTCGAAGAAGCGGATTCCTCCGAAGTGCCGGTCATAATTTCACTTGACCAGGCTCTGCAGATTGCCCTCAGCGAAAATATCGCCGTGAAGGTGGCAGACAAGGAAATCGAGAGGACGACTTACGCAAAGAGAGGGACTTACGCCGCTCTGTTCCCTCAGATTGACGGTTCAGGTTCCTATCAGAGAACCATCAAGAGACAGGTGATGTATATGGATTTGCCGGAGGGTATGTCCGGAATGCTCGGCGGAGCAGGCAGCGGCTCTGGTAGCGGTGCAGGAGAAAGTGGCGGAAGCGGCTCTGGTAGCGGCTCGGCATCTTCCTCAATGAAAGACGGGATGGAAGTCGGCCGTCTCAACACCATGAGTTTCGGAGTGAGCGCGGCAATGCCTATAATCAACGCACAGCTGTGGGAGAGCGTCAAGATATCCGCGATGGACGTCGAACTGGCAGTAGAGAAAGCCCGCGCATCAAGACTCAACATGGTAAGCCAGGTCAAGAACGCCTACTACGGAGTTCTTTTCGCAAAGGAGGCCTTTGAAGTATATAAAGAGGTATATGAAAACGCCCTCACCAATTACGAGGAAACCGAAAAGAAATACAATGTTCAGAAAGCGACTGAACTGGATATGGCCAGGGCAAAAACCAATGTCGCGAATGCCATCCCTAACGTATACAATGCCGAGAGTTCAGTAATGCTCTCATTGTGGCAGCTCAAGGCAGTCATGGGCGTAGACCTGGAAATGAATCTCGACGTAGAAGGCTCTATCACCGATTATTCCGACCTTCTCGCATACGACACAGCCCAGCACGACAGCATTTCATTGGATTCCAACTCCACAATGAAACAGCTCGCAATCCAGGCCGAGGAACTTGCCAAGAGCATAAGACTCAGGCAATATGCCTACATCCCGACCCTCTCCCTCGCCTTCAATTTCAGCGGCAACGCAATGGCCAACGACGTGGCTTTCAGCGAATGGAGATGGACACCTTATTCAACCGTAGGCGTCAGCCTTTCGATTCCTATATTCTCCGGACTCAAGAGATACAACGACGTCAAGCAGGCCAAAAACCAGTACCAGCAGATGCAGTACAACATCACTGACACCGAGCGGAACCTCAAAATCGCAATCCGGCAGTCGCTGAATACAATGGACACGAACGTCAAGAGCTACAACGCGGCAGCGGATGCTGTCATAGCGGCCGAGAAGGCATATTCCATAGCCGAAAAATCATACGAAGTCGGCAGGGCCACACTCACGGACCTGAACGATGCGCAGCTTGCGCTCACCCAGTCCAGACTTGCACAGTCTCAGGCAATATACAATTTCGTAGTGGCGAAAACGTCTCTTGAACAGAATCTCGGACAGGATTTCATAACAGAAGAATAATCAAATACCATGAACAAGACATTAAGATATTTTTCAGCTGCAGCAGTAATCCTTGCAGCGGTTTCCTGCGGAAACGGGAAAAAACAGGAAGCAGTTTCAGAACCGGAAGGACATACAGAAGCTCCGCTCGTATCACTCGTAACTGTGCATAAAGAGAACGTGCCTCAGGTGGCAGTCTACACATCCACTGTAGAGCCATACGCAAAAAACAATATCGCTCCCCAGACGGCATTGAGAATCAGCAAGATAAATGTTGAGATAGGAGATTTTGTAAAGGCCGGGCAGGTGCTTGCGGTCATGGATGATCTCCAGTTGCAGCAGGCTGAACTCCAGATGAAGAACAACGAAACCGAATACAACCGTCTCAAAGGTCTTTACGAAGCGGGCGGTCTTTCAAAATCCGACCTTGATGCAATCGAGCTTTCATACAAGGTCAGCAAAACCAATTATGAGAATCTGCTTCAGAACACCATTCTCCGCAGCCCGATCAACGGAGTGGTTTCAGCGAGGAACTACGACAAAGGGGACCTCTATTCAATGAGCCAGCCGATTTACACCATCGAACAGATTGCTCCGGTTAAACTCCTTGTCGGGATTTCAGAGTCAGAATATACCAAAGTCAAGAAAGGAAACGAGGTGACAATCACCGTAGACGCCTTTCCAGGCAGGACTTTCAAAGGGACCATCAACAGGATATATCCTACAATCAACCAGGTGAGCCACACTTTCAATGTGGAAGTGACGGTACCAAACAAGGATTATGTGCTGCGCCCAGGCATGTACGCCAGGGTGGAAGTATGTTTCGGCAGCAACAGCAACGTAGTCGTTCCGGACAAGGCTGTCGTAAAACAGGTAGGTTCAGGAGAAAGGTTCGTCTATGTACTGAACGAAGACGGCACCGTAACATACCAGAACGTGAAACTCGGAGTACGGGAAGACAACAGATATGAGATACTTTCCGGTCTTGAAGACGGGGACAAGGTGGTCGTAGAGGGCCATGCAAGACTTGCCGACGGCGTCAAAGTCCGTATAGCAGAATAACAAGCTGTAACAACCGATTAAAAGACTGTAATTATGAGTATATACAGAAAAGCGGTAGATAATCCGGTAACGACGACATTGGTATTCGTGACCTTCGCCATACTGGGTATATTCTCGCTTATGAATTTGTCCATCAACAACTTCCCGGACTTCGACTCGAATAACATCATGGTTATGACGGCATATCCGGGAGCGAGTGCGGAGGATATAGAAACCAACCTTACGAAGGTTCTGGAAAACGCCCTTAACGGCGTCAGCGACCTGAAGAACATCACTTCAAGGTCAAAGGAAAACATAAGCATCATCGCGCTTGAGTTTGAATACGGTATAGACATCGAGGAGGCAACAAACAATGTCCGGGATAAACTGGACATGGTGTCGTCGCGTCTGCCTGACGGAGCTTCCACTCCTAACATATTCAAGTTCAGCGCAGACGACATGCCTATCCTGATTTATTCGGCTACGGCGGACAAATCGGTGCCGGCTCTCGAAAAGATTCTGGACGACAAGGTGGCGACCCCGCTTGCGCGTGTGTCAGGAGTGGGTACGGTGTCAGTCGGAGGTGCGCCGAAGCGTGAAGTCCAGATTTACTGTGACCCGAACAAGCTCGAAGCCTACGGGATTTCAATCACGACCATCTCGAATATCATCGCCGCCGAGAACAGAAACGTTCCTTCCGGCAATATCGACATGGGTTCGGACACTTACACCCTGAGGATAGAAAAAGAGTTTGACGACCCGTCTGAAATGCTTGACATCGTCGTGGGATACTCCGGCGGGAAGGCCGTATATCTCAGGGACGTTGCAGAAGTGAACGACGGGCTGGAGGAGCGTTCCCAGGAGGCCTACACCAACGGCGTCCGCGGTGCACAGATAGTCATCCAGAAGCAGGCGGGAGCAAACACAGTGAACATCATCAAGAAAGTCAAGAAGATGATGACCCAGATAGAGAAGACACTGCCTTCGGATATCAAGATTACGGTGGTCGTGGACAACTCCCGCAACATCATCAACTCCATCAACTCCCTCCTTGAAACCATACTCATCACATTCCTGGTAGTTGCATTGGTGGTGTTCCTCTTCCTCGGAAGGTGGCGTTCGACATTCATCATCCTGCTTGCGATTCCTATTTCGCTCCTCGCTTCAATCATATACCTCTTTGCTACAGGCAACACTCTGAACATCATATCGATGTCCGCGCTGTCCATTGCAATCGGAATGGTAGTCGATGATGCGATTGTGGTTCTGGAAAACATCTCCAGCCACCTTGAAAGGGGCGAGAAACCTAAAGAGGCAGCCGTACACGGCACCCAGGAGGTCGGCATTTCCGTCGTTGCCTCCACCCTGACCATGCTTGCGGTATTCCTTCCGCTTACGATGATACAGGGTATGGCCGGAATCATGTTCCGCCAGCTCGGATGGATTGTGTCAATCATCATGATTGTCTCGACCTGCGGTGCGCTGACGCTGATTCCTATGCTTTGCTCCAGATTCCTGCGCCTGAAAGGCGAAGTGGACCACGGCAAGTTCTATAACTTCTTCTTCGGCAATTTCAACAAGTTCCTGGCATGGCTCACGAGAGGCTATGGAAAGATAGTGGCATGGTGCGTAAGGCACAAGATAGTTGTCATCAGTGTCGCCATGACTATATTCGTGGCTTCGATTCTGCTCTATCTGCCGGTGATGAAGACAGAATACTTCCCTCAGTCAGACTCAGGACGCATCTCCGCTACGATACAGCTGCCGGTCGGCACGGCCCAGGAGGTCACCCGCGAACTCGCGGCGGACATATATCGCAAGACTGTGGAAACCATTCCTGAAATCAGGGTCTACAGTTACTCTCTCGGTGAAGCGGACACGGACAACTCGTTCGCCGCAATGCAGAACAACGGTACCCATCTTATAAGCGTGAGAATCGACTGCGGCAGCATGGAGGAGAGGGAGAGAACGTCATTCGAGATTGCAGACATCTACCGCGAAATCCTCGCACAGTATCCTGAAATCAGGAAATTCACCGTAAGCGAGGGTGGCGGCATGGGCGGCTCCGCCTCAGTGAAACTGGAAGTCTACGGCTATGACTTCGCCAAGACGGATGCCGTGGCGGGCGAACTTGCATCCAAGCTGCGCGAGTACCCTCAGTTCTCCGAGGCACTTGTCAGCCGCGATGAATACACGCCTGAATATCAGGTGGATTTCGACAGGACAAAACTGGCAATCAACGGTCTTAACAGCACCACTGCAGCATCTACGGTGAGTGCCGCCATCAAAGGCTCGACCCAGTCGTTCTACCGCGAAGACGGAGACGAATACGACATCCGCGTGCGCTATGCTCCGGAATTCAGGACAAAAGTCGAGGATATAGAGAACATTGTAATCTATTCCCCTACAGGCGCGGCAATCAAGGTCAAGGACCTCGGAACCGTAGTCGAGACCGCGACCCCTCCTCAGATAGAAAGGAAGAACAGGGAGCGTCTGGTCACCGTGACTGGTTATGTAGGCACAGGCTATGCCCTTTCGGATGCCGTCGAAGTGGCACAGAAAGTCATTAACGAATGTGACGTTCCAAGCGAACTTTCGGTCGTAATCGCCGGAGACGTGGAAGACCAGGCTGAGACCTTCACCCAGCTGATTACTCTCCTTATACTGATGGTCATCCTCGTCTACATCGTGATGGCCTCCCAGTTCGAGTCATTCATGAGTCCGTTCGTCATCATGTTCTCAATACCGTTCGCTCTCACTGGCGTGGCTTTGGGCTGTATGATAACCGACACCGCAATCGGCGTCATGGCCCTTATCGGTCTGATTATCCTCATGGGTATAGTCGTGAAGAACGGTATCGTGATGATTGACTACGCGATCCTTCTCCAGGAAAGGGGATATGAAGTAAAAGAGGCTATGAAAGAAGCCTGCATGAGCCGTCTCCGCCCTATCCTCATGACCACCCTCACCACCGTACTCGGTATGATTCCTATGGCGGTCGGCACAGGCGAAGGTTCGGAGATGTGGCGTTCATTAGGTATCACGGTCTCATGGGGTCTTACCATATCGTCTTTGGTGACACTCGTGATCATCCCTACCATTTACACTGCTTTCGTCGAGGGAGCAAACAAAAGAAAAGCACGCAAGGCTGCCCGTAAGGCAAAAAAACTTGCCGCAGCAGCAAAATAAGGAGTACAGTTATGAAAGCGATATTTATAGCATACAACCAGGCGTTCAACATGGAACTTGCAGACGCGTTGGAGGAAATAGGCTGCAAAGGGTTCACGATGTGGAATGAAGTGACAGGCAGGGGCAGCGAAACGGGCGAGCCCCATTACGGAAGCCATGCCTGGCCTACGCTCAACAATGCGATGTTCACTGTCGTGGACGACGACAAATTAGACGAGGCTCTGGCAATCCTTGACGCCAAGAACAGGAAATACCCCCTTCTCGGACTGAGAGCATTTGCTCTCAATGTAGAGAAAAGTCTGTAGGACATATTCAGAACCGGACAGACTTTTGGGCCTGCCGCTTTGCATTGAAGTCATATTTTATTATTTTTGCAGTTCGGTACGGTCGGAAAACGGCAGTCCCGGACTGTAATTTTTTATTAACTTAAATTTAAACGATATGGCAAACGTTGTTACTGCAGCGAACTTCGCTGATATTCTTTCTTCAAATAAAGTAGTGCTGGTTGACTTCTGGGCGACCTGGTGCGGCCCGTGCCGTGCTTTGGCTCCTACCATCGATGAAATCGCATCCGAATATGAAGGCAAGGCATTCGTAGGCAAATGCAATGTGGACGACAGTTCCGACCTGGCGACCAAGTTCCGCATCATGAGCATCCCTACC
>CABQAB010000110.1 GCA_902461985.1 uncultured Bacteroidales bacterium
GTTGGCCAGAGGAGCAAAGTGCTGACTGCAAACATAACTGTGACGGAGAGCGCATTCGGGAAAATCACCTCCGTCTGCTCCGGCCATATAAGCGAGACGATATACCCTATCGCGAAATATGTCAAGCTGCCGCAGAGACAGGCGAGGGCGACTCTTTGAAGGTCCACAAAAGAAGAATAGCGGACGATGCCGGTGTAGGTGTGGAAAATGCGGAAACAGACGATGAAAGGGACCAGCCCCACAAGCAGTCCCAATGTCAATTGCCAGAAACTGCCTACGAAGACAGCCCCGCCCTGTTGGAGATACCAGGCAAGATAGCCGGAGAACATCACTGCAGCGCAATCAATGCAGAGAATGCACCAGTACGGCAAAGCCTTTTTTGAAAAATACCAGTTGGATACTCTCTGAATAACATTCATAGTCAATAAATCTTCGGTCAAACAATGGGGAGGCCCGGTGGAAAGCATGCGTCCGTTCTCACCCGGTCAGAAGACCGGATGCGCACGACATCACCCTTCCTTGACTATACAGCACCGGTGTAAAGTGAGCCTCAATCCAATACTTCGAGCATCTCGGGCGGTATATACGACGTTGCTGCCCAGATTATGCCCGCGACTTCGACAAGTACCCTTTTGCTTTTCCGCATCCTTACGACATAGCCTTCCGTGCCGCGTAATGGTCCGTCCTTCACACGGACGTGGTCACCGAGAGTAATGACGGGTTTTTCCGTCATCAGAATCGGCATTTCGCAATACTTGCAGATCGAGATGAAAACATCCATATCCGCATCTCTCACGACAATCGGCTTGTAGTCCTGACGTGAACGCATAAAGGAGACTTTTCCCCCAAGAGGAGAAGAAGTCAGAAAGAGATCGATTATATCCTGAGTAGAATGGAGGAAAATCAGATTCGTTATTTTCGGCGGAATGAAAAACTCCATGCCTGCGCTCTGCAGCGCAGGTGTCAGAGACTGCACCCGCAAATAGCGAAGGTTCATAACATACCATTGCAAACTAATCCCCCCCCCCAACTGGTTTAAATATAACGATCTTATACTGTCAAATTCGGCCGCAAAGATACGGCTTTTCCATGTAATTTACAAAACAATAATCAACTTGTCCAAGAAAGAGGCACGGAAAGGCAACAGACAGCCTCGGCAAGGATATTCCAACCGGAAATTCATCCGCCATGACCATAAGCGGCACTGCAACAGCAACAGCAATAGCAATAGCAATAGCAATAGCAACACCTATTTCCTCCGGCTGAGATATTTGCGGCGGTAGTCTTCAAAGAGCCTGCGTTCGCGGGCAAGGTCGTCAAGTTCCTCCTGGATTGCGGCTCGCTTGCGTCTGCGTTCCTTTTCAAGTTTCCGCTGAGCCTTCGCAGCCTCTTTTTCCTTACGTTTTCTTTCCTTTTCCTCCCATTTGGCCTGCTCACGCTCTTCCCTCGCCTTTTTTCTCTCCGCACGCAGTCTTGCCTTCTCCGCCTTTTTGTCATTTGGAGCAGATTTCAGGCTGTCCGCCACTGAAAGGGAATCGGCCGCAAGCCGTTCACCGGAAAGCGAGTCTGCGGGAACATTCAAGGAGTCGCGCACAGCCAATGAGTCAAGACCGGGCACGTCAGACTTCAGAGAATCTCGTCCAAGCGAATCCGCGAAGTGGCTGAGACTATCCGCCTTAGCCAATGCCGCGAGCCGTTCCTGCTCTTCCTTAAGAAGTCTCTGCCTCTCCGCCCTGGCCTTGGCCAAAGAATCACGGAATGAAATTTCCGTATAGATTTTCTTCATGTAGCCAGGGAAATAGCGGTCTGTCTGAATAAAGCGGGCACGGGGCCTGGAACGGAAAACTCCCCTTTCCGGCGAACGGTACGTAGCCTCCGTTACACTGTGCCTGTCTACCGGGCGGCGTTCCGGCTTCCAGTTGAAACCTTTGAGCAGACGCTCTTCCTCTTTCAGCTGAACTATAGGGTAGCCGTCATTTTTTGCCGCGTCGAAATAATATATCCGCTGGATTTCGCCATCCTTGAAATTGGCTGTAAGCATCTTTGATTCAGCTTTGTTGACTGTCGCCAGTTCATCCTCTTCCTTAATGAAGAACAATGCCTGCGCACCCCCAAGGGCATCGAAACGGCTGAGTCCGCCCTGCCCGTCGAAATATGCCATCATCTCCGCCGACTTGATCTGGTCGAAATGCTCTCTGTCCTCCTGAATGGTTATGAACGCGTTGGACATAAGGCTTGCCCTGTCCATAGCATTGTTATGGATAACGACATATATGCTGTCCGCCGCGTACTGACGGGTCTTTTCCTGCCACACAATCGGTTCGACATAAAGCCTCGCGAGGGAATCCAGGTCACTGTATGAAAGGGAGTCACACACAATCTGGGCATCATTGCGGAACAGCCGCACGTTCTTCAGTGCCGTCAGAAAGCCGACTTTCGTGGAATCCGGAACTGCAGGAACCGCCGCCAGCGAATCCGTAGCAGAAAACAATGAATCTACAGCCGCCGAAAGGGAATCGGTTGCCGCTGACATAGAGCCAGCCGTATCTGCCGCCAAAGAATCCGTCGCCGCCACCAACGAATCAGCCGCCACAGTCAAAGAATCGCGCCCGTCTGACAACACTGACGAGTCTGCCGGCGATGCAAGCGAATCAGACGGCGTTGCAAGCGAATCAGGCAACGAAGCCGATGAATCCCCCTCCGCAAGTCCGGCCGTTCCCGAAACTGCGGAACCTTCAGCTGCTCCCTGAAGATTTGCATCCGCACCTTTACCTTTCTGGTTTTTCCTGTTCCTTATTTCCTCGGCCTGCTTCTTCGCCGCATAGTTCGCGTCATTTTCCCGAGCCGCCTGGTCCGCAGCCTTTGCAGCCTCCTCGGCAGCCTTGCGCCTGTATGTCGTCACGGCATCCATAGAAAGGTTTTTCAGCCTTTCCTCCGCAGCCGCAACCGTCGCCGAATCAATGCTGAAACGCATTTCTGTCCAATAGTCAAGGAAATCTGCCGCCACATACACGGTATCGACAGCCCCGTCCTCGCCTCCGGTAGTCGCAATCACAGCCGGATCACGTCTCATCCTTATACGGGACAGCTTGTCACAATAGTCAGCCTTGCCCGCGACAGCGGAAACATTTCTCGTCGTGTCGATAATCTGCACGTTTCCGAGCATGGTCACATCATTGCTCACACGATAATAGAACACCGAATCGCACCACGCCTCCTGGCTGTCCGACATCAGATGCACATCCTTGTTGAACAGGAAAATCTCCTTCTCCCTGTTGTACCAGCCGGCATCCGATGAAAGCATATTCTCCTTGTTCCACATATCTGTCCTGCTTCCGAAAGTGGCAAAGGCCGTCTCCGAATCATAGTCCAATGAAGTGGTCTTCACGAAAACCGTGTCGGAGAACATATTCACGTCATTTCTGAACTGGAACAGCTTGAGTTTGGAATCATAGCGGCCGTCGATGCTCTCTATAATCTGGCCGTCCTTGTCCCTCATAGCCCCGCCTTCACGGAAAACCGCCACAGAATCCTTCGTGTTGTAGTCCAGGTTGCGGGTGCGGAGCGTGTTGTTGTCCTTGTCCTGAAGCTGCACAAGGCTGCCCCTGAACTCGGCCAGATCGCGGTCTATGAAATATGTGAGTTTGTCGCCGGTCAGCACGGTCTCGTCCTGCAGAATCTGCACGTTTCCGATTGCGTCTATGAATTTCTCGTCCACACTCCAGAATGCGGTGTCGCAGAGAAGGTATGTATTGTTATGGAAAAAGCGTGCCGGGCCTATGACTTTCCTATATGAGTTCCCGTCCACGTCCACCACCTGTGCCGATTTGGAACTGATCAGCACCACAAGACTGTCAGTGTCCTCACGCTGGGCATAAGAACGCAGCCCCGTGACACATAAAAGCATCACAGGCAGCAAAGTACGGACAATCCAGCCGGGAATCTGTTTTGAAATATCCACTTTCGTTCTTTAGAGACCTTTCTTTACTCCACTATCTTGTCCGACAGACCTTCCTGACTGAAATCGCAGTCCTTGAACAAAGGGTCTATGGTGATGTACGTGGTCTTTATTTTCTCCGCGAGGAACTTGTCTATTGCCTCCTGGGACAGTTTTTCCTTCGCGGCGTTCTGCATCAGGTCGTAGTCCTCGTCGAAAGAAGCGGCATGGGAAGGTATGATTTTGTCCACGCGTATGATTTTGTAGACCAGGTTTCCCCTGCCCTCATTGTCAACCGATTCCACAGGTTCGGAGATATCCCCCTCTTTCAGGCCCGAAATGGCAGTGTAGTCGGCCGGCTTGAGCTGGTCCTTCTCGAAATATGAAGAACCGGTGTTCGGGTCAGACATCTGGCCTCCGTTGGTGCGGGTTGCCGGATCCTGAGAGAAGAAACGGGCTGCCATCTCAAATGAGATATTGCCTGAAGTGATTTCGTTTTTAAGGCTGTCAAGAGTTCCGAAAGCCTTTTCCCTGTCTTCGGAAGTATATTCCGGTTTGAGGAGAATATGCCTTGCATTGAACATATCCCCTTTCTTCTCTAATACCTCAATCAGATGGAAGCCGTCCGGAGTCTCCACTATCTGGGACACCATGTGAGGTTTCAGAGCCATCGCCGCATCGGAGAACGCCGGCCAGAAAATGGTCCTGGACGCCATTCCGAGTTCACCTCCCCTTCTCGCGCTGCCCGGGTCCTGGGAATAGATGCGGGCAAGAGTGGCGAATTTCTCGCCGTTCATGATTCTGGACCTTATGGAAAGCAGTTTTTCCTTCACTTCCATAGCCGCAGTCTCCCGGTCGGGATAGACACAGATCTGGCTGAGCCGGTATTTTTCCGGCACCAGCGGCAGGTCTTCGGGATCGGTCTCCTCAATGAATTTCCTGACGTCATAAGGAGTCATTTCCGGTATGTCAGATGCCACTTTCTGCTGCATCTGCTGCATAAGGCTCTGGTCCTGAAAACTTTTCCTCCATTCCTGACGCAGTTTGTAAAGCGGTTTGCCGAACATTTTCTCCACCTCCTCATCACCTCCGAGACGGCTGCGGATGTCATCTATACGTCCGCTCAAGGCATTCTCGACCATGTCATTGTTCACAGTCAGGGAGTCAACTCTTGCCTGCATAAGGAAAATCTTGGCGACAACCATCTGCTGGAGCAGTTCGCAGCGGGCGTTCCTGTCCGACATCATTCCGTTCGCCCTCATGATTTTTATCTCCTCTTCGAGGTTGGAAACTTTTATCATCTCCTCACCCACGACTGCTATGGACTTGTCAATAAGACCGTTACCGTACTTCTGGGCGTTCATGCCAGTTCCGCAGAACAACATGAGACCGGCACAGAGGAACAAAAACTTCATATTCTTCATATCTCGATATTTTTCATTCAATACATCTGGAACTGTCCGTTTTCCTTAGCCTGTTCCATAAGGCTGAGTTCAAGATTCGACACCAGTTCCCTTTTCCTTACACTCAGGAGTATATCCTTTATCAAAGGCATTGCATACTCGAGCGGAGACACTTTCCCGGCAGGCACAAATTCCTTTATATAAGCAAGATAGAGCAAACCGGTACCTCCTTCATATTCAATCCAGTCCCCCTTTCTGTATGAGAGGAGCTGCACGTAGTCCAGGCCGAATTCGCGGGCCAGGTCAGTAAGGTTTATCCATTTTCCTCCATACGTCTCGAAACGGATTGCAGAGGCATAGGCGGCTGAATCGGCATATTGAAGCTGGGCGGCATCATCCGACGCCATACTTTCGCGGAACTCGTCCACATACTGGGAATCCGGGGATATGCAGAGGAAGTCCGCACGCACTACGGGAATTTTCAGCAGGAACTTGTCCTTGTGGTCATTATAGTATTGCTCAATCTGCTGTTTAGTGAAAACCGTGTCCAGACGCTCGTTCACGTAACGCTGTTCGTAGCGGTATTTCAGCAGGGACTTGCGATAGTCTTCAAGTTCCGCACTGACGTCGAGTTCCTCCTTGGACAGCTGGCTCTCGGCTATCTGCAGGAAAACCATATCGGACGCCCACGTGTTGATGTACTGATGGGCGAGACGTATGCTGTCTTCCGGCACGAGCCCGGCCGGGAGGGCTTTGTCAAGTTCTGTACGGCTGAGCCTGGCCTTGCCGACAGATGCGACAATCTCGCCGGACATCACGTTGTCCACCCATTCGCAGGACAGGACAAGGGTACAGAGCAGGGCTGCCGACAACAGACGGAATATGATATTTACTTTCATTGCAGTGCCAATCAAACTCGCAAATTTAATCAGAAAACTCAACAGATACAAGAAGAATGTCCTCAAGATGTCTGCGCATCCGGGAATATGACGCCACATTGCCGTTTGACATCAATGAAAAAACGAGAATCTGCCCGCCGGGCTTGCGCGGAAGAACATAACCGCAATAGCACAGGACACCGGTCATCGAGCCGCTTTTGACCCTTACCCTACGACGCAATTCCGGCTCTGACGCTGTCAGGAACGCAGCATCTTCAGCGGTCGGGAAACAGTCGAGATATGCCTGGAACACATCGGTTTCCGCCATTGCCGCAAGGAATGCGGTCAGGAACTCCGGACTGACGCTGTTTTTACGGGAAAGTCCGCTGCCGTCCGCTATCCGGACATTGCTGCAGTCTATACCGAGCTGCGCAAGCATTTCCGCTTCTTTTTTCAATGACTCCCCGATGGTCCTGAGTGGT
>CABQAB010000111.1 GCA_902461985.1 uncultured Bacteroidales bacterium
CCCTTCCGGCATCAGTCATTATGAAAAACCTGTGGCAGGGTACATCTGAGGGAACACCGGCGGGACAGTCACCCGCGCCGGAACATGCAGAATCCATTGCTCCGGAACATGCAGAATCTGCCACCACGTCATCCGAGGCATCGACATCATGGACTTCCGCCAAAGGGATACGGATATAATAGCCCACAGTCTGGGTCGCATCGTGAGGAACTTCAAAATAGCGCACGGCAAAGCCTGCGACCTCATTCCACCCGTCAGACTCGAGTATATGAGGAGTCACCCCCAACGCTTCCATATTGTAGCTTTTCTGGAAAAGAGCTGAAGCCAGAACTTCCGATGTCCACACCGGAACATGCATTTTTTTGCAATAGGAAGCTAAGGAACGGACATGGTCCATGTGGTCGTGCGTAATAAGCACGGCCTTTATCTTCTCGACCGGAATCCCCGCATCCTCCAGACATATTTTCAGTCTCTTGAAACTTACTCCGGCATCAACCAGCAGCCCGTCCTCACATTCCTCACCTCTGAAACGCCCTACAAAATAACAGTTTCCGCTGCTTCCGCTCGACAGGCTTATGAATACGGGCCTCAACCCCGGCACCTCAACTTCCCCGTTCATCATTTTTCCTCGCAATACTTCTTTATGACCCCATAGGCATCGCTCACGCCTAATTCTCCTGCTCGCGACAAATCCATGCAGCCTTTTTCCTTCTCCTTGAGATATATCTGGACCAGACCGCGGTTAAACCATGAATCCCCGAAATATGGGTATTCCGAAATCGCGGCAGTATAAGCTTCAATAGCCCTCACGAAATCCGATGACATACAATAGAGATTGCCCAGATCGAAATAGAGATAAGGGAAATCAGGCAGCAGTTCCAAGGCCGCCTTCAGGTCCGCAATAGCCCCGGAATAGTCGTAATGCACTGTCATGCGGTCCTGCACACGTGCTCTCGTGTTGCCGGAATCATCCATCGACAAGGTCTGCACATTGTTTTCCATGCTTGCCACGAACTCGATCATATCCGCTTTCAGCACAGCCCTGTTCAACAGGTAGAACGCACGGTAATATTTTTCCAGACCACTCTCTGCAGGTGCGGCGACAGCATTGTCATAGTGCTGGAGAGCCGAGTTGTAGCGTCTGCGGCCGCTTTCTTCAAGTGCCGTCATAAATTCGCGCATAGCCTCCGAGACCGAATGAGCGGCACCCGGCTGCCCGGACACGGTTTCCGAAGAAGGCCCGGAGAGTTTCAGGCGCACAGGGCAGCTTTCGACAAAACTCTTCAGCAGAGGGTTTTCATAAACCTGAGAGACAGTGTAATTGACGCTCGCGGATTCATCCGAAGTGCGGGTAAAGCGCATGAGAGGACGTAACTTTATGTCCACGTCACGGTGCTGGAGCATTTCATCGTTGAAATCCTTTTTAGCGAAGTCTGCATCAAAGGCGAGCAGGGCCGAAAAGCTTGCTGAAGTATCTGAAAGGGACATCTTTCCGTCCGCAGTGCCGGCCCTGTATTCCGCGACTTTCCTCCTTGCGGTTTCATAGTCCTCCCTGGACTCTTTCTGCATGCCTAAAAGATTCTTGACATAGGAGCGGTTCATATAGGCCTTCGCAAAATCAGGATAGAGTTCAATAGCCTTGTCATAATCCTCCAAAGCCCCGTTGTAAAGTCCGAGTTCAATGAAGACAGATGCACGGTTGAAATGGGCGAGGACATTGTCCGGATTTATGTTTATGACCCTGTCCAGGTCCGAAAGAGCCCCTTCGAAATCGCCGAGCTGCGCAAGAATGAGTCCACGGTTATACAGGGTCAGCGCGTTGCCCGGCTCATCCTTGAGCACCCTGTCGAGATCGCTGAGCGCGGCACGGTAGTTCTTTGAATCATAATATAATATGGCTCTGTTAAAATAGGCGAAAGTATTGCTCGTATCAATCGATATAGCCCTGTCCATATCCTCGATTGCCAGATCCGTCTGCCTGCGGGCGGCATAGAGACGTCCCCTGCGGACATAACCCTCCGCATCGAAGCGGTCCAGCCGTATTGCCTTGTTGTAGTCATTCAGAGCTTTGAGGGTGTCGCCTAAAAAAAGATAGGAAGCCCCCCTGTTCAGATATGCCGAAGGGTCTTTTGATTCCTTGCGGATGTAACGGTTGAAATCATCCACCGCGGCCGTGAAATTCTGCGCGAGAAAATGGGTCACTCCCCTGCTGAAATATAGCCCCGGATAGCCCGGACGAAGTTCTATGGCCTTGTTTATATCATTGAGCGCGTCTTCGTAATTGCCGGTCCGGCTTTCCGTTATACCCCGGTAATGGTAGCCGGAAGTGAAGACAGGATTGATACGCACAGCAGAATTGAAGTCCCTTTTGGCTCCGCGGAAGTCTCCCAGGTTATATTTGGCTATGCCACGGAAGAAATAATTCTCGTAATCGGTACTGTCGAGTTTTTCGAGTATATTGAAATTTTCTATTGCCCTTGCGAACTTGCCCTCGGAAAGAGCGACCCTGCCCCTGTACATGAATACGTCCCTATCGTACTGGGCATAGGACTCCATCTGCCCGAAATGAAAAAAAAGGGCGGAAATCAGCGATATGTAAATACAAATTCGTAAGGACAATCTGCTCATAGCGAAAAAATCACTAACTTTGGCGGCTTTTTGTCGTTTTACGACATGGCCGCAATCCGTTCAAACACGCAAAGATAGTTTTTATGCCCAAAATTTCAAAACTGCTTCTATGGTTTGCAGTCTGCTTTCTGACTTGTGAAGCAGCCGCGCAGACACCGCCTGCCCGTAACGTAATCTGGGACGTCAAACTCGAAAGACAGGTCGCGTTTTTGTCTGACGGAATCTGCGGAGGCCGTGCCGCCGGCACCAAGGGAGGCACGGAAGCGGCCGCATTCATAGCCAGAAGATTCAGCGAGGCCGGGCTTGAAGCCATCAACGGCGGCGAAAAGGAAAAAAGCCTTTTCCAGTCATTCCGCTGCGAGAACGGGGACTGCGGACATAACGTAATCGGATTTTTCAACGGCTCCCGCAAACAGAAAGACTGCAGTTACATCATTGTAGGCGCACATTTCGACAATTTGGGAACAATCGGGACGACAATGTATCCGGGAGCGGATGCGAACGCGTCCGGCGTAGTGGCGGCCATAAGCATCGCGGAAATGTTCAGAATGTCGAAAATGATAGGCAAGGCTTACGGGAAGAGCCTGATTTTCGTAGCGTTCGACGCCAAGAACAACGGCATGGCAGGCTCTGCGGAATTCTGGAAGGCACTCTGCAACGGACGATTCAAAGACCCGCACACCGGCATGACCATCTGGCCGGAGAATGTGGAGCTTATGGTCAATCTGGACCAGCTCGGATGCACGAGCGCACCCATAGACCCGTCCAGAAACGATTATCTGCTTGCCGTGGACAACGGGACTCTCTCCCCGGAAGACAGGGCCGCGCTCGGCTGGTGCAACCGCCTTTTCGACCTCAACCTGCAGCTTTGCCACGACTACTACGGCAGCGCAAATTTTACCAGGGTGTTTTTCAAGATTACCGACGTAAAGACTTTTGCCGATGACGGAATCCCGTCAGTCCTGTTCACGTCCGGAATAACAATGAACACGAACAAGCCTTATGACACCGCACAGACCCTCGACTACGCCGTTTTCAAGAAGAGGATATACTTTATTTACCATTGGATAGAAGTTCTGGCCCGGCATAAATAAAAAAAAATTCCGTAACTTCGCACGATATACTTTAGTTGAAATGAAAGAATTCCTTCAGATACTCGTCCGCTATACAGGACCATACAAGAAATATTTGGCAGGCTCGCTGATTCTCAATGTCCTTTCTGCCGTCTTCAACATATTCTCGTTCACCCTGATAATCCCTATACTGCGGATGATTTTCAATCTGGACGGGACTGTCTACGAATACATCCCCCTCACCGGCGGGGGCGTACCTTTCAAAGAAGCCCTTCTGAACGACATATATTATTATATGTACGTCATGGTCAATCAATTCGGGCCTTCCGTCACCCTTCTGCTGTTAGGTGTTTTCCTCGGAGTGATGACCGCCCTCAAGACCAGCTGCTACTTCGGTTCCTCCGCTGTCATGGTCCCTCTCCGCACCGGCATCGTCAGGGATATAAGGATTCAGGTGTACAACAAGGTGCTGAGTCTTCCGCTCGGTTTCTTCTCACAGGAAAAGAAAGGCGACATCATAGCGAGGATGAGCGGTGACGTGAACGAGGTCGAGAACTCCATAACGAGTTCATTGGATATGCTCATCAAGAACCCTATCCTTATCATATTCTATTTCGGAACCCTGATTTTCACAAGCTGGCAGCTCACTCTCTTCACTTTGGCAGTCGTGCCGGCTATGGCCTGGGGAATGGGAGCATTGGGCAAAAAACTCAAAAGGGATTCATTGGATGCACAGGCGAAGTGGAGCGACACCATGTCCCAGGTTGAAGAGACTCTCGGAGGACTCAGAATCATAAAGGCCTTCAACGCTGAAGGAAAAATGAGTGCCAGATTCAGAAAAACAGTCGAAGACCACCGTTCCATTGTCAGCAAGGTGGCTTTGAGACAGTCTTCCGCACATCCGGTAAGCGAATTTCTGGGAACCATCATGATTATGATAGTGCTCTGGTTCGGAGGTTCGCTCATACTCTCCGGCAACAATGTTCTTGACGCGCCGACGTTCATATTCTACATGGTGATTCTCTACAGCGTACTCCAGCCTATCAAGGACCTCTCCAGGGCAAGCTACTGCATCCCGCGCGGTCTTGCATCAGTGGAAAGGCTCGACAAGATTCTCAAGGCTGAGAACAACATAAAGGAGATAGAGAATCCGGTCAAAGTCAAGGGTTTCGAGGACAGAATCGAACTGAAGCATATCCATTTCTCCTACGAAAATGACAGGGAGGTGCTCCATGACATCAACATAAGCATTCCGAAAGGCAAGACAATAGCCCTCGTAGGCCAGTCCGGTTCCGGAAAATCGACTCTCGTGGACCTAATTCCGCGATACCACGACATCCAGAAGGGCACGATCACCCTCGACGGACACGACATCAGAGACCTTTCCATCCACAGCCTGCGCTCTCTTATCGGAAACGTGAACCAGGAGGCCATACTGTTCAACGACACAATCTTCAACAACATAGCCTTCGGAGTGGAACACGCCACCAGGGAACAGGTAATTGCGGCAGCCAAAATCGCCAATGCCCATGACTTCATCATGGAAAAGGAAAAGGGCTACGATACGAATATCGGTGACGGAGGAAGACTGCTTTCAGGCGGCCAGAGACAGCGTATAAGCATTGCGAGGGCAATATTGAAGAACCCGCCTATACTGATTTTGGACGAGGCTACGTCGGCCTTGGACACCGAGTCGGAGAAACTGGTTCAGGAAGCACTGGACAGGCTCATGAGTTCGCGTACCACCATTGCAATCGCCCACAGGCTTTCCACCATCAAGAATGCCGACGAAATCTGCGTAATGCAGGACGGCGTGATTGTGGAAAGGGGCAGACATGAGGAACTGATTGCCCTCAACGGATATTACAAGAAACTGAACGACATGCAGCAGCTGTAGAATGGAAGGGCTGGGACAGAGAAAAAATGCGTGGAGAATCTTTTTCCGCGTTGTCTTGGCGGGTTATGTTTGCCTGCTGCTGTTCCTTTGCTTCGGAAAATTCGATTCCGCCTTCATTCAGGAGCAGTCGAAACTTTTCAATCTGACTGACAAGGATGTGCATTTCATTATGTTCATTCCCTGGGTTCCGCTTTGCTTTCTTTCTTTCGGAACAGGAAAATGGAGTTTTGCTGGGGTCGCCGGCTTCCCACTTGCCTTAGTTGCTGCAGGAGCCATTGCTGCGGTGACGATTGAATATCTCCAGGGACTGAGCGGCTACAGGAGCAGAGACATGCACGATGCGATTGCCGGAATATACGGGGCTTCCGCAGGGGCTCTGCTGCTGATAGTCTGCAACGGGATTTCGAGGCTATGCAGACGCCGGGAGAAGGGCAGAAGGGCAGGTACATCCGCAAATTCACACACTGAATCATCCACAGAATCATGCAATGAATCATGCAAGTCTGGTCCCGAATCGTCCCGGTCGGGCAGGACGCTTGCATTGTTTCTGTCCTTAGGTCTTGTCTCGGGCATGACTACGCTACCCGCCGCTTCCGCCAGACCCCAGCCCGAGTATCAGGCCCAAAGCGACAGCCTGAGCCTGAGGCTCGAAAGGAAAACCGGAATCAAGGCTAAACCGGCAGTCAGGAAAATACTCAGGAGGGGCGGCCGCTACGATTTCTATTTCAGCCGCGAACTCGGGGACTATCCCTGGCACAGCAATGACATAAAATGGTTTCAGGCTCAACTCCGTTCTGTATTTGCCGACAAATACGGCAAATTTTCCGTAGGTGAGATTTTTGTCGGAAGAAATGACTTGAAAGAATATATAACTCCTGTTCTCAGCTATGACGGACATCCTTCATCCGGGGCGGGCAGAGCCGGGAAAGACCCCTCGACAGTCTTTGTATCAGAGGCCGGGAAACCGTCGGCACCGTCTGGATTAGAGGGGAGGAATCTGGCGGTATGGCAGAGTCACGGCTATTATTATGAACAGAGCTTGGACAGATGGGAGTGGCAGAGGGCATCCACTTTGG
>CABQAB010000112.1 GCA_902461985.1 uncultured Bacteroidales bacterium
AATGTTCTCCATGCGCTTCGCTTAGTCGAAATGACAATTTCAGGACTTTTTAGTCGGCCTCTTATTTAAGGTAAGAATCGGTATGCCCAGGAGCAATCAGAGACCGTAATACTTGTCGAAGAGGGTGCGGAGGGTCGCCTCGTCCCTGATGAGGCGGCGGAAAGCGGCGAGACGGGCGGCGTTGGGTGACTCCGGAATCCAGAGGCGTATATAGCCGCCCTCGGCGTATTTGGCGGTGATATGCTCTTTGAGGCGCATCCAATGGCCTTCCCTGTCGAGCTCCGGATAGTGGGCGAGTCCGAACTGGACTGTGCGCCTGACTATGGTCTCCGAGTCAATCTGGCGGTCCGCCTCGGCTACAATCTTGCCGTAAATGCTTCTTGGTTCATGCTCGTTGGACGCCCTGTGGTCCTCAACAGCCTGCGCCATGGTCTCGATTTGTTCCTCGCTGAACCAGCGGCGGAGATTCATGTCAGCACGGAGGATTCTCCCGGATTCGATATGGTGAGTCTTACGGCACACAGTGAGCCCCGTGTCATGATATGCTGCGATTGCATAGACCATGTCCCTGTCCACATCGTAATGCTCCGCCAATGCTAAGCTCTGCTCAATCACATACTCGACATGGTCCCTCCGGTGTCCCGCATCAAACCCGTCATACAGCGGAATTATATTCCTCACTATATACTCTCTCATTTACCTGAAATTTTATCCCGGACGGCAAGATAGTAAAAATTGAAAGCCAGGACAAGATTTGAGTATAGTTTTTGCAAATCCTCTACATTACCAAATAATTCATTATGAGAACAAATTCATTATTTGCTCTGCTCGCAGGAGCTGCGGTCGGAGTTGCAGCAGGAATCCTGCTCGCCCCTGAAAAAGGATCTGAAACCAGACGCAAACTCAAGGAGGCATCGGAAGGAGGCGCGGAAAAAGTCAGACAGGAGACTGAAAACATCCGCGAACAGATGTCAGCCCTGAAGGATATGCTCGCCAAGGAAGGCTCGCATCTGAAAAACGAGGCAAAAGTGAAAATCATCGAACAGCTCAGAAAACTCGAAGAAGCGCTCAGCCGCGACAACGACATTGAAGAACAGTCTTTTGAGGAAGCCTGATGGAAAAAGAATTCACAAAACCGGCTCAGATACTCGGCAATGAAGCTGCCGAATATATAGACCTGAAAATCGACGACCTGAAACTCAGGACGGCAAAGGGTCTGTCAGTCACGCTGCACCGCATCATCATGGCGGTGCTGCTGCTGAGCATAGCAGGCATTGTGATGACCACAGCGGCTTTCGGCGGCGTACTTCTTATCGGCCATGCAATGGGGAATTATGCCGCCGGGGCCTTTATCGTCTCCGGATTTTTCCTGCTCGTTCTTATTGTCCTTTTCCTTCTGAGAAACAAACTGTTTATCGGAGGTCTCGTGAAGATGTTTGTCCGTCTCTTATTTGATGAAAAGCCATGAAATACGCTGAAATAAAAGATTTGAAGTCACTTGACGCCGCCCGCTCGAAACTTGCGGTTCAAATCGCAGACAAACAGAAGGACATCGCAAGGCAGATCGAGACTGTCCGCCGGTCCTACTCCCCTGCCGCCGTCACCGCTTCGGCAATCAACGGAATCTCAGGTGTCATACCTTTCAACCGCATAGTTCTCGGCCTGGTCAGACGCCTGCTTTCCCGTCTCGACAGGTAGACAGAAAGGCGGAAGCCTGCTTCAGCGACTCCGGTTTCCCGACATCCAGTATGCGGAGACCGGGGTCGTTTATTCCGTATATCGGGTGCTCGCGGGCAGCCATGAGGTAGAAGTCGCGGATGGAAAAGGCCGGCGGACAGACCGGAGAAACGGAAGTTCCGGCTGCCGGAGCAGACTGTCCGGCATACTGCAAAGACGCAGCGTATTCCTCAAGTAGCGGGAACACAGTGTCAGAAAGGATATGGATGCCAGAGAATGCCAAGGGAATACAATCCGAAGGTCTGAGAGACTCATCGGACATACGGACTTCACCGGTGGCTGTATTTTCCCAACCTGCAAGACGCATATCGTCAGGCCTGAAAAGGAAATGACGGGAGGACTTGCGGGGGCTGACTAAAAGGGTCGCGAGAGATGTGCGGTGGGCGGCGACAAGTGCGCGGAGGTCGGCGTTGGAAAGTATGTCCACATTGTGCACGAGGAATGAGCCTGAGCCTTCGAGCAAGGGACGGGCATGAAGTATGCCTCCGCCAGTCTCCAACAAGGTCTCCCTCTCGTCACTGACCTGGAAGGACGCCCAGTCCTGCCTGGAAATCCAGTCACAAAGTTTGTCCGCGAAGTGGTGCACATTCACGACTATCTCATCGAAGCCCTCTGAGACAAGTTTGCGCGACACCACCTCAATCAGAGGAACTCCGCCAACCCTCACCAAAGCCTTGGGCATAGAGTCCGTCAAAGGTTTGAGTCTTGTGCCGAGACCGGCTGCGAAAACCATTGCTTTCATGCTTGTAAGCTGTTTGAATTTTTCTACGGAATATTTGTACTGTTAAAACATAAAAGCCTCATTTATCTTTTATATGTCTGTCCGGCCTCCTGACTGCCGGTTCGAGGCTTAATGTCTTCTGCCTGAGGTCCGAAAACCTGTTCTATACCCCTCTCCCTGTGGATTAGACGTACACGGATTTGAGGAAAGAGAGAAGCAATGTGCGCGGCCACAGACTGTGCGCAGTAGACCGAGCGATGCTGTCCGCCCGTGCAGCCGAAAGAAACGGTAAGGGAAGTGAAACCCCGGCGGATGTATGTGCGGACATGGGAATCCACCAAAGCTTCCGCATGAGCTAAGAACTCCAGAACTCCGCCGTCATCTTCGAGAAACTTACGGACCGGAGCATCCAAGCCCGTGAGCTGTTTATACTGCTCATATCTGCCGGGATTGTGAATGGAGCGGCAATCGAAGACATATCCTCCCCCATTGCCAGTATAATCCTCTGGAATACCTTTTTTATATGAAAAACTATATACCTTGACTTCCAATAGCGGTGTCCCGTCTGACGAAGCACCGGACGATGCCACGAAATACCTGTCCATCACCGCAAGTTGTGAAAGCAGATGCTGGAGATATGGATATTCCGAAAACGGCTCCGCAATCAGCTTCCTCAATTCCTCCAATGCCCCCGGAATGCTTTCAACAAACTTGGCCTTATGCTCGATCAAACCCCTGAAACCGTAGGCACCCATGACCTGCAGAAGACGGAAAAGTCTGAAAAGGCGCAGACGCTCCTGGAAACGGGCATGGACAGGAATCGCCGAAACGCTCTCCAACTCAGAAACATACGCCTGCACTAACTCTGTCCTCAACTCCTCCGGATATGCCGCCCTCACCTGATAGACAAAGGATGCGAGGTCATAATAGACAGGTCCACGCCGCCCTCCCTGAAAATCTATGAAAAAAGGTCTGCCATCATTCATCATCACGTTTCTCGACTGGAAGTCGCGGTAGAGGAAAGTCGCGCCGTAGTCCTCGCAGGCAAGCAGATCTGAAGCAAGTTTCTCGAAATCGTCCTGCAGGACAAGTTCATCAAATTCCAGCCCTGAAGGCTTCAGAAAACAGTATTTGAAATAATTCAGGTCGAAAAGCACGGTCCTCCTGTCAAAAGCCTGAGGATAGCAGAGGCTGAAATCCACATTCTCAGCGAACTGGAAATGCGGCAGCCACCTGACAGTCTCAATCAGAAGCGGCTTAACGCTGTCATAATTCCCGCTTTTACGTGTCTGTGCCACCAAGTCAGCCAGATGCAGATCGCCCATATCTTCCTGAATGTATGCGGCATCATCGCCAGATACGCCCAAAACACGCGGAACAGGCAGCCCGCAGGCCGCGAAATGGCGGTCCAGGACAATGAAACTCCGGTTCTCCTTCAAATCCGAGCCTATGACCCCGATTACGCTCGAACCACCTCCTGCAAGTCTGTAATACTGTCTGTTGCTCCCGGAACCGCACAACGGCACAGCAGACTCAGGATCAAACCCGAATCTTCTGCGGAAAAGTCCGGCAAGAACATCAGGAGAGGCACCCATGTCAAGAACTAAAAAGTGAACTTGAACATGGCCTGAACCCTATGGTTCCACACCCAGTGCATATTCTCTGTTGCGAGTCCCCTGCTGTTGTAAACCATAGCAGTCACATCCTTCCCGTCAGCACCGGCATAAGTCCACTTCCCTGGAGTACCATACTGGGCTGCCGTGAATTCATAGTCCAGCCCGATGCTGAAGAACTTGCCCACATTATACATAATCGAAGGACATACCCTGATCAGCTGGTTCAGATTCTTGAAACTGTTTTTTGCAAAATAGAAATCTGATTCGAGCACCGAACCGTCTCCTTTCGCACTGTAAAGGTCTTCGAAAGTACCGAAATTCTTGTAATACCCCGCGAATAGCATAGGCACCCATTTCTTGCCGTAAGCAAGCGTAACCCATGTGGAGGAAGAATGTGTAGGAGCATATTCCCAGTGTCCGTCCTCACCCGGGGCATCGTATTTACGGGTGATTCCGTATCCGCCCTGAATGTTGAAATGCTCGCCGGCGGATGCGAAAATGCTCTTGGCCTTGAATGAGAATCCATTGTTCACATATTGCAGATACACAAAAGGCGAGAAAGTCGTAATCCTGTCGGACACCTTCACGGTTCCGGATTTATATGTGGCTCCGTCTTCCTCAACGCCGAATTTTTCAAGCCTTGCAGTGCCAGTGGTTCTCGGCTTGATGCTGAGCATATCCACTCCCAACCTTGCTAAGAAATGCTTCGATTTCGCCGTCACACCGAGGTAGACTTCCGGTGTGCAACCGTATTTCATATAGTTGGCAGAAGCTCCGTCAGGGCCGGTGGAAGTGTACTGCATCTGCCATATAGCCGAAGCGGAAAGCGTGAAATTACTGCCTAAGTCAGCGTCCATCGTAATCTGGGGCGTACGGCTGAAAGGTCCGAAAGGAGTGCCTACCTCAAGAGTGAACACCGGACATATATCCGCCGCCATAGGATGCCATGCCTGGCCGATTTTCAATTTGACAGCCGCACGGTCATCACCCATGGGAAGGTCTTTCCAGCCGATGGTCATGAATGCCTGGCGCAGACGGAGCGTGGCCGTTCCGGTGACTCCGCTGAGACCAGCATAGAAATCCGCCTCGATTTTGCCGCCGAATTCCGTATTGCCGGCCTTATAGCCGTTGACATCTATGCCGAGACGGGAAGTTATAGACAGAAACCGGAACTGGTTTTTGAGGTTCATATCCTCTCCCGCGGCGTTGAGAGACTGGTCCTTGGGAAGATAGTAGAAAAGGTCTCCCGTACCGGCAAGCGACTCCCTGCTGTCGTAGGACATATAGTTGCGGACGAATCCGTAGATTTTGTAGTGATTCTGGACGTGCTCCTTTACGGATGACTCTTTCTTCTCTTTTTCTGCGGAGTCTTTCTCCCCGGCAGACAGCACTCCAGTGTGCAGCAGCATCAATCCAGCTGCAACAAGACAAAACATTCTTCTCATCGTCATATCATTCATAACACAAGCGGCGAATGGAATTTCCAATCGCCGCGCAAAGATAGTGAAAGCCGAGCGCAGAGTCAAATTTATTTGAACTCTGCCGAGGCGCATCCTATCTTCCCGGATGCGAAGCAACGGAAAGATAGTGAAAGCCGAGCGCAAAGCCAAACGAAGTTTGAGATTAGCCGAGGCGCATCCTATCTTGGCTTACACCGTAAGACCAAGATAATATTTTATTATCAGAAGCCGATGACCATAAGAACCGTGTAGCCGAGTACAAGTCCTACGACACCCATAATGACTCCTATCTTCAGCATATCCTTGGTCTCGACAAGTCCGGTGGAACTTGCAATCGCGTTTGGCGGAGTTGAGATAGGCAGAAGCATCGCCACCGAAGTTGAGATTGCAAGGCCTATCAGAAGCGCCTGCACGCCGCCGTAAGGTTCGAGCTGCACTGCCATAGCGCTACCTATGACCGCGATTATAGGACAGAGCAGGTTCGCAGCCGAAGAGTGTGAAAGGAAGTTGGAAATTGCATATCCGATTATTCCGGTGGCTATGATTACGATGAACGGCGACATTCTGGCAAACGGTATGGCATTTACCAGAGTGCTTGCAAGTCCGGTTTTCATAAGGCCTACACCCAGAGCGAGACCTCCGGCGACCATCCAGAGCACTGACCACTCGATTTCAGCAAGTTCTTTCTTTCCCACTATGCCTGTCGCTGCGAAGACAGCGAAAGGTATCAGAGCTACGATATTGGAATTGATGCCAGTCCACTGCTCGGTAATCCACAGAATAATCGTAACCGCGAAAGTAACATAGACAACGTAGGTCTGCCAGCCTTTCTTTGCACCCCCCTCGATTTTGAGCTCAATGCTCTTTGCCTTGAAAGGGAAGAGAAGGAGGAGCATTATCCATGCGATGACAATCATAACTATCACGAAAGGCACCATCCTGAGCATCCAGTCCATGAATGTTACGCCCATTCCCATATCATTGAGGTAGCCGAGCGCGATTGC
>CABQAB010000113.1 GCA_902461985.1 uncultured Bacteroidales bacterium
GGGGTCGTGGAGACGGTGTGTTTCGATTTGCGCGGTTACGGCAACCAGATAGTAGTGGACCATGGTTTCGGTTACAAGACCCGCTACGCCCATCTGAGCTTCATAAACGTCGCCGAGGGGATGAAACTGAAAAGAGGGGAGTGCATAGGCAATGTCGGGAACACAGGCAAGTCTACGGGAGCGCATCTGCATTATGAGGTCATATACAAGGGTAATCCGACCAATCCTGCAAACTATATGGATCTGACTATGACCGTTGAGGAGTATTCGACCATGGCGAAAGTCAGCGAAAACTCGTCCAGGAGGAAGGTGATTGTCCCTTCAAGAAGTAGAAAGCGTTGATTGACAATTAAATAAGTGTACGGAAGGGCGAAAGGAAATATGGCGAAGAAAGGAAAATATGTTTTTGACAGGGACCGTCTGGTTTTCAGGAAAGACGGACGCAAGATAGGCGCAGTCTTAAGGACTGTCGGCGGCTATCTGCTTCTGTCGGTGTCATTTACGGTGGTGGTATATCTGCTTTTCTCGCTTCTTTTCAACACCAATGAGGAATCTGTGCTGATCGAGCAGAACCGGGCCTACGAAGAGCAGCTTCCCCTGCTGCAGGAAAAAGCGGAGATGATAGACAGGGAGATTGCCTATCTTACTGCCTGTGACAGTACCATTTACCGCCTGATTTTCAGAAGCGGCGCCCCGAAAGTGGACGCGATGTCGTCATTCTCTTTTTCCGGCGGCATAGACAGCATACCGGACACAAAAGTGGTGGAATATTCAGCATCCAAACTCAAGGTCCTGGAATCCAAGTCTTCTTCGGTAGAGAAGAATCTGATTGAAGTGATGCAGATGCTTTCCCGCAGAGACAGCCTTGACCTGCCTCCTATGGAGGCTCCCGTCCGCGGCTTTTCAACCGCCCAGGTGGGGGCATCCATAGGCGATAGAATCAATCCTTACTACAAAGTGCCTGTGTTTCATGGCGGTATGGACATAATTTCCGATGCGGACGTGCCTGTGGTGGCTGCGGGAGACGGAGTGGTGACCTCTGTGACGAGGTCTATGAAAGGACAGGGCAACGTGGTGACAATCAGCCATAAAGGGGGATATGAAACCCGTTACGCCCATCTTTCTTCAATAGCGGTTTCCAAGGGTATGAACGTGACTGCAGGAAGGAGAATCGGAGGCGTCGGGGTCTCCGGGAATGCCTATGCCCCTCATCTGCATTATGAGGTGCTGAAAGACGGGAAAACCGTAAATCCCGCAAACTATATGTTCGCCTCTTTCGATGTCCCGGAATATGTGGACATACTTGTGATGTCATCGGTAACCAAGCAGTCCATGGACTAAGAAACCGTTTAGAATTATTATAAATCTTTTAACTGATAAAACCGGCAGACCTGGAAAAATATGGAAAAGCAGTTTTATACAATAGGTGAAGTATCCGAAATCCTCGGGGAAAACAATGCTACGGTGCGTTTCTGGAGCAATTCCTTTCCACGTTTCGTGCAGCCGTCACGTAGCAGGACCGGCTACAGGATATATCGCAAGGAAGACATCGAGACCCTCAGACTGATACGCTACCTTATCCGGAACGAGAGACTTACGGTCGAGGGGGCGGCCAAGAGGATGACGGAGGACCGCAAGGGAGCGGAAAAGAAAAGGAAGGTCGTGGATTCTCTCAATTCCATCAGGGGAATGTTGGAGGAAGTGGCAAAAAATCTATAATTATGGCAAAGATTTCAGACGTGATTCGGGTCATCGAATCTTTCGCACCCCTTTCCCTGCAGGAGAAGTGGGACAACTGCGGACTCTGCACGGGCGACCCTCAGGCGGAACTGACGGGCGTATTAGTGGGCTTTGACTGTACGGAAGAACTTATCGACGAGGCGGTTGAGACTGGAGCGAATCTGGTCGTGACCCATCATCCACTCATATTCAACGCCCTCAAGAGGATTGACGGTTCGGATGCGGTCGGGGCCGCTCTCATCAAGGCCATACGCTACGGGGTGGCGGTCTATGCCAGCCACACGGCTTCGGACAAGACTCCTGGAGGCGTAAGCTGGCTGATTGCACACAGACTCGGTCTGGAGAATGTGTCGGTGCTCGATGCCGACGGTGAGGACGGGACGACAGGTCTGGGCATAATCGGGGATTTCAAGGTCGCACTGGATGCCCGGCAGGCTCTCTCACTTGTCAAGGAAACTTTTTCCCTGCCAGTGGTCAGACATTCCCGCCCTGTCGAAGGCATGATTACGAGGGTGGCGGCCTGTGGCGGTTCAGGCGGTTCTCTCATAGCCAAGGGCAGGGAAGCCGGGGCGCAGCTCTACCTTTGCGGGGACATTTCATATCACAATTTTTTCACTCCGGAAGGCTTTATGCTCATGGATATAGGGCATTATGAAAGTGAAATAGACATAGTATCCATTTTATTTTCCTTGATTAAGAAAAATTTTCCTACCTTTGCGGTTCGCATTGCGCAAAAAAGTAATAACAATCCGGTATTTTATTTCTAAAGCTATATGGCTACTACTAAAAAGACACAAAAGATTGAAACTCCGATTGACCGCCACGAGACCTTCGTGTCCATCAGCAGGAATTTCGCAGATTCCGACACAACTGTCTCCGAGAAACTTCAGGCTTTGTACGAACTGCAGCAGACGGACTGTGCGATAGACAAGATACTTCAGCTTCGCGGAGAACTGCCTATGGAAGTCGAGAGACTCGAAGCGGAAATCGCAGAGCTCAAGGCTAAATCAGATCATCTGAACATGCTCGTCGTAGAATTCACGAAGGGCATAGCTGAGAACAAGCACAATATCGCGGAGTGCGAGATCCAGATTGACAAGTACCGTTCCCAGCTTCAGAACATTTCCAACAGCCGTGAGTATGATTCCATCAACAAGGAGATCGAGAACCAGGACCTGCTCCGCCAGATTGCCGAAAAGAACATAGGCGAAGCCAAGGAGAAAATCGAGGAGAAGAAACAGGAAATCGCCCTCATCAAGGAAAAGCTCGCAGTCAGGAACGGTGACCTCGATGCAAAGCAGGAGGAACTTTCCGTGATAATCGAGTCCACGGCCAAGGACGAAGAGGTGCTCAATGCAAAGAGGGAAGCCTGCGCAGCCAAGATAGATGCGAGGACGATGAGTGCCTACGACCACATCCGCAAAAGCGTAAACAACCACCTGGCAGTCGTGGGAGTGTACAATTCCAATTCCTGCGGCGGCTGTTTCAGCACCATTTCGCCACAGCAGCTGATCAACATCTCTTCCAACAAGAAACTTATCATCTGTGAATACTGCGGAAGAATTCTCGTAAATCCGGACAATTTTGAAAAATAGCGATGGCTGAAGCAAAAAGACCGCAGCGTCGAAGCAAGACATCAGACATAAATCTTGACACTATAGGGCTTGAGATGGGAAATGTCCCGCCTCAAGCTCTTGATGTCGAAGATGCGGTTCTCGGTGCGCTGCTCATCGAGCCTAACAGCGTGGATGAGGCGATGGGCGAGCTCACTCCGTCCTGTTTCTATTCCAAGACCAACCGTATGATATTCGAGGCGATGTCGGCCCTGGTGGCTGAACATGTGACCCTTGACATCATATCGGTGTCCCAGAAACTCAAATTCCAGGGCAACTTCGATGCAGTGGGCGGTGCCCCCTCTCTTGTCAGGCTTTCATTGAAGGTCGCTTCAGCCGCGAATATGGAATATAACGTCCGTATTCTCAAGGAAAAGTGCATACAGAGGGAACTGATTACCGCTTCATGCAAGATTCTCAGGGAGTCGTACAAGGACTCGGCCAATGTGACCGACCTTATGGATATGGCGCAGAGCGAAGTCTACTCTGCAATCCAGAATAACGTCAAAAGGGAGGCACAGCAGATAGGGACGGCCATCAACGATGCCATGGAAGCCCTCCAGGCAGCCCAGGACAATCCGGGGCTGAGCGGTGTGCCTTCAGGTTTCGTCTCATTGGACCGTATCACCCAGGGGTGGCAGCCTTCGGACCTGATTATCCTTGCTGCACGTCCGTCAGTCGGAAAAACCGCGTTTGTGCTTAACGTGGCCAGGAACGCGGCGGTGGACCACAATGTCCCGGTGGCGATATTCTCTCTTGAAATGCCTACCATACAGCTGGCCAAGCGTATGATGACTTCCGAGTCAGGCATAGACGCCCAGAAAATCAAGGGTGGTGTCCGTCTCGAACCTTATGAGTGGACCCAGCTCGAAACCCGGCTTGCTAATCTTACGAAGGCTCCTTTGTACATTGATGACACACCGTCCCTCCCAGTCAACGAGTTCCGTTCCAAAGTGAAAAGGCTTGTGAACCAGAAAGGGGTGAGGCTCGTCATCGTGGACTACCTCCAGCTGATGCAGGGACCTGCGGAGCTGAGGGGGATGCGTGAGCAGGAAGTGGCTGCGATATCACGTAATCTCAAGGCTACGGCAAAGGAAATGCAGATTCCTATCATCGCTCTTTCCCAGCTGTCCCGTCAGTCGGAAATGCGTGACGGAAGCAGGCGGCGTCCGCAGTTGAGCGACCTCCGTGAATCCGGTTCCATAGAGCAGGATGCCGATATGGTGCTCTTCATCCACCGTCTGGACTATCAGGGTATGGCAGCGTCCGCCGACCAGGTGGGTGTCACCCAGCTTATAATCGCAAAACACCGTAACGGAGAAATCGGGGATGTGCCGTTGAGGTTCCACCACGAGGAAGTGCGTTTCTTGGACGAATCGGACAGCACTTTCATTCAGGCGGATTCAGTCGGCTCAGTCGGTTCCGCCATGAACGACGAGTTCTCCGAGACAGGTTTCTAACAATGGAGGAGTTATGGGAAAAGAAGTCTCTCATGAGGGAAGAATAGTGGAAATAACGCCGGACTTCACGTCTGTGGAGATAGTCAGCAGTTCAGCCTGTTCGGCCTGCCATGCGAAAGGTCTCTGCGGCTTTTCCGAGAGCGAGACCAAGCTGGTGATGGTGCCGACCGACCCTTATGCGGAAAGGAACGTAGGGGATATCGTGAATCTGGTCATGAAGCCGTCCATGGGGCTGAAAGCTGTATGGATTTCTTATGTGATTCCTTTGGCCGTGCTTATGATACTGATACTCGTTCTGTCTCATTTCTTTGACAATGAGTTGCTTACGGGCGGATTGTCAGTCGCCGGAGTCGCGCTCTATTATCTGCTGGTCTGGATTTTCAGAGATAAATTGAAAAACGAATTCGTGTTCTGCATTAAATAATGTAAATAATATATTATGACTAACATCATCATTTGGACAATTGCCGTGATTACCGTCCTGGGGCTGGTACTGGCTGTCTCAATCTTCCTTGTGGCCAAGAAGTTCACGGTGAAGGAAGATCCGAGAATAGACCTGGTGGAGGCTGTCATGCCGGGAGCGAATTGCGGAGGCTGCGGTTTCGCGGGCTGCCGTGCTTTTGCCGCTTCCTGCGTGGAGTCAGGCAGTCTTGACAAGAATTTTTGCCCTGTCGGTGGCAATGAAACCATGAAAAAGGTTGCGGACATTCTCGGACTTGAGGTTCAGGAAAAAGAGCCTATGGTCGCTGTAGTGCGCTGCAATGGAACGTGTGAGAACAGGCCTAAGACTTCCGATTATGACGGAGTGCAGTCCTGTCGTGTGAAAGCGTCTCTCTATTCAGGAGACACTGCCTGCCGTTACGGATGCCTCGGATGCGGGGACTGTGTGGCCGCCTGTGCTTTCGGAGCCATCAGCATGGACCCGAAGACCGGACTTCCAGTTGTGGATGAAGAAAAATGTACGGCCTGCGGGGCGTGTGCCAAAGCCTGTCCAAAGAATATCATCGAACTCAGGGCTAAAGGCACGAGAGGACTCAGGGTATATGTGTCCTGCATCAACAACGACAAGGGTGCAGTGGCAAGAAAGGCCTGCAAGGCAGCCTGCATAGGTTGCGGCAAGTGTGTGAAGGTCTGCCCTCACGATGCAATCGTGCTTGAAAACAATGTGGCCTACATCGACTACACCAAGTGCAAGCTCTGCAGGAAATGCGTGCTGGAGTGTCCTACCGGGGCTATTCACGATGTGAACTTCCCCAAGCCGGCAGTAAAACCTGCGCCGAAGCCTGCAGTAAAGCCGGCGGAGACCGCAGCTCCCGCTGCCGCGCCTGCTGCGCCGAAGCCCGCTCCCGTAGCGGAGCCGGCTGCTGAACCTGTGCAGGAAAAACTTGTAATAAAGGAGGAAAACTGATGAAAAAGACATTCAAGATAGGTGGAGTCCACCCTGCCGACAGCAAGATTTCCGCCGGGTGCAGGATTGAAGTACTTCCGCTTCCGAAAACCGTGTATGTGTCCATGGCACAGCACCTCGGAGCACCTGCAAAGCCTATTGTGGCGGTCGGGGACAGCCTCAAGAC
>CABQAB010000114.1 GCA_902461985.1 uncultured Bacteroidales bacterium
TTCCATTTTAGGGCATAGAGGTCATATCTTCCGAAGCGGGGAGGGAAGAGGCTTACACCTTTTTCGAAGTCTCCCGGCTGAGCCACGTAGTTGAAGCGTGCATAGTCCATGATGGACTCGGTGGTGCCGTATTTCTGAGTATATGAAGGGCTGCGGAGGGAATCCACAGGAACTACAGAACTGCCTCCCATGTTGTGCATGAAACCGAGGCAGTGTCCAACCTCATGAGACACCACATATCTCAGGCCCTCTCCGAGCAGTTCGTCGGGAATGTGGACGGTTCTCACCCGAGGGTCTGTCTGGGCAGTCTGTGCGAACAGCCACTTGGACAGAAGTTTCAGGACGTCGTGGTAGATGTAGACTGACGCCGCTATGATTTCACCGCTGCGTGGGTCCACCCAGGACGGTCCCATAGAGTTCTCTATAGGCGTAGGCGCGTATCTTACGCAGGAATATTTGATGTTGTCCGGGTCGAATTCCGGGTCATCCTCCGGGAAGTCGAGTGCCCTGACCGCATTCTTGAAACCTATGGTTTCGAAGGCTTCGTTCCACTGGCTTACGCCTTCCGTAATGTAAGGACGGAACTTTTCGGGAAATTCAGGGTCTATGTAGAATACGACCGGCTTCACAGGCTCCGTGAGTTCGCCTCTTATGAACGCAGCCGTATCCCGGGGTTCAAGTCTCCATCTGTGAGCGACATAGACCGGCTTCGTGATGACGGATTCCGAGTCGTAGACAACCATCGCAGACGGGAATACCGACATCCTGCTGTCCGTGATTCTGGCCCGCGCAGGCTCTTTGTCAAGCAGGAGAATCGAGCGGGTCATCAGTGCAGAGAAAGCCTTGTCCTTGATCAGAGTCTTGCCGGACGAGGTGATGCTGAATTTGTAGCTCATCATGCTTTTTACGCTGACATTGTCGCTGAAAGCCTTGATCCCGCTGATATAAGAGTTTGAAGATGAAAACGATACGCTTCTTTTGCCTTTGCCGGAAGTGTATGCGCTATAAGGGTCGAAAGGGGAGAGTTTCTCTTCGTCTGAGCAGAAGAGATCGGTGGCGTCAATGATGAAAGATGTGCTGTCGTTGTTATAGACCTTGATGTCGAAAGATTTGAATACCGGTGCTATATTGCTCTTGGACAAGGCTTTGTCTATGTTGTCTCCCGGATGCCGGCTGATGTTCTCCCTGTCTATTTCGAGGAAGCGTATTTTGTCTGAATTCTTGTCGAAACGCAGATGCAGAGGCGAAAACGGCTTGGACCCGACAATGGAATTGAGATTGTCGGAAGTTTCGGATATTGTTGAGGCGAGGAGGAAGTCCCTGCCCATGAGCGAGTCCGGCAGCTCCATATAGAGCTTTCCATCCATCTTGTAGAGAGTCATCATGCCCTCCGCAACTTCATAACTCTTGTCCTTGAAAAAGTCCTCGTACGCAGTAGTCTTGGGGGTATCCTTTGCGCCGGCATCCTCCTTTTTCCCGTCCGGAGATGCGGCTCCCCAAAGTACAAGCAATGCAACAATCAAGTTTTTCATATTCTTGAACAATCAAATATGACCGACTAAAAAGTCATAACAGACTTTTTAGTCAGCCGCTGTTGTAAAAAAATGGCGGAACCGTAAGCCGGATTCTGTTTTAATTCGTCATTTATCTTCGCAACCTACCCCCCGGCAACGGACGAGCAGCCCTTGACTGCCGGTATATTTGGTCTTGCAGGTCCCGGAACCGTACCCTGCCTGTGTCGCCACAGACAGTCGTGAGCTCTTGCCTCACGTTTTCACCCTTGCTGCGTATGAGCCGTTCCCGTAGGCGTACCCATACTTTCGCGCAGCGGTCATTTTCTGTTACGGCGTTCATAAAGTTGCCTCCATCAGTGCTTTCCACTGCGGGATGCTCTGTCCTGTCCGGACTTTCCTCGTCTCACGACGCGACGAACCGTTCCGCCAATATTCGTGGAGAGAACTCTCTCCTATTTCTTCGAATCTGTTTTGAATTTTTTATGTCAAAAACTTCAAACCAGCTTCTTAAAACCGGCTTTGCGTTCGCGCCGGTCATTTCTCCTGTTTATTTTCTGGACCTCACGCTCCAGTGCTGGAGTGATGTCCACGCAGTTCTTATGGCACTGCATTGATTTCGAATACATCCTTCCTATGCAGAAATTCGAGTGCTCGCATAAGCTGCAATGGTTCTCGTCGGCCCTCAGCTTGTTCACGAAATCCGGGTCTTCCAGAACCGCCCTTCCCATCTGGAAAAGAGGGAAGCCGTTGTCAAGAACGGTCCTCGCATCTTCTCCCGTGGTGACTCCTCCCACATATATGAAAGGATAGTCAGGCATGGCCGCCCTGAACTTCATAGCATCCTCCATGAAGAAAAGATGCTTGAAAGTCACCGTTGGGCAGACTGCCCACGCGCCTATCCGCAGACAGATTTTCAGCCACCACATGGACTTGGGAAGATAGTGGGCGAACACCTTCGTAGGGAATTCTCCCCTCATCACATACTGCGGCGCACGGCTCACGAAGCCTCCGCTGAGTGCGATTGCATCCACTCCGAGCCTGCGCAGTTCCTTTGCAACCTCTATGAGTTCGTCCACTTCCTGGCCTCTGAATCCGTCCCGTGTGTTGAGCTTGGCCGTCACTGCAATTTTTCCGTCGGCTGCCTTGACCACTTCCCTGATACATTCGCGCATGAAGTTCATCCTGTTGTCGAGGCTTCCGCCGTAGCGGTCGTGCCTGTGGTTTGTGTAGGGGGAGAGGAACTGGGAAATCAGATAACCGTGTCCGGCATGAATCTCCACGGCATCGAAGCCGGCCTTCATAGCAAGCCTCACTGCATCTCCGTAGGACTTTACGACAAAGTCAATGTCCTTCTGGTTCATCTTTCTGTGGAAAGTGGGGGAGTACATGTTGAATCCTGCGCTCGCACCTATAGGCATTTCACCGCAGGTGCTCCTGTGTGTCATGTTCCCGCAGTGACCGAGCTGTATGCTCGCCTTCGCTCCTTCGGCATGGACCGCGTCAGTGAGCTTTTTCAATTCAGGCACAATCTCCTCCCTCATCCAGAGCTGGGAATTGAAACTGATTCCGCTCCGGCATACTGCTGCGTATGCCACCGTGGTCATTCCGATTCCGCCTCTTGCGACCGCCGTGTGATAGTCGAGAAGCTCCTGGGTGGGACCGTTGTCCTTTCCCATCCCTTCAAAGGCTGCGGAACGGATTGTCCTGTTTCTCAATTCTATAGGACCTAATTTGTAAGGTGTAAAGATTTCACTCATTTTTGAACTTTCTTAATGCAGCCGGAGCCGCGATATTGGTTACCAGATGAATGGTATCAGGTTTTTCTTGTGCAGTGAAGAGTAGTCCTCGCCGAATTCCTCCTCGTATTTTTCAGTGAGCGACTTGGCTCTCGGACCGAGGTTGGCGAATGTCCAGACCGCGAACAGCAGCCCGGCTGGCGACCATGTGAGCAGGGCGTATCCTGTCCATTCAACCAATTCTCCGAAATAGTTAGCGCTCGTCACATACTTGTACATACCTTTTGTAGGTATATAATGCTTTGTGTCACCAGGTTTGCGCAGGCTGCGGATTACATGGTCGGAATTGATGTTGATGGCCATTCCGGAGAAGAAAATGACCGTTCCGATTATGAAACGCGGGTCGAAGAACCAGTCTGCAGTGTAATATCCTGTAGGTGCCTGGGCCGGCATAAGTCCCGGAATGCCGAAAATCCATCCGGCAATGAGGAACGAGTTCAAGGTGTTGAAGACCATACCCATAGCCATGATTGCGACCGGAGTTGTGCTTCTGCCCTTCATAAGAAGAGGGAATATGAACGACCTCTGGAAATAATGGACTAAAAACAGCCCGGCCATTGCATAAAGCACTCCCACGCAGTTCCCGTCCGCTTCTCCGGTAAGTCCGAGCCCTTGTCCCGGGCCGTCCACTGCGTACCTTACAGTATAATACAGGAGAAAGAAAAAAGCCGGGGCTTCCATCAGTATCCATGCTATCTTGTTCGGCAGCACCGGACCCCATTTCCCGTTGGAAAGGTAGCCGTAACCGGCCTTGAAATAGAACAGCATCACGAAAACGATGACTGCAAGCACCGCCATTATAATAAGTATGGTATAATACAAGTTCATAAAATGTGTCGTAAATCCTTTTCCAAATCCGTTTCGCGAAAACGCAAATCTCCGCAAAATTACAAAAAATTTTGAATATCGTTTTTATTTGCAGCATCGTTGAAAAACCTTATATTTGCACCCCTGTTAAAGGAAGAGGAATGAATACAAAATATGTTTTCGTAACAGGTGGAGTCGCCTCGTCATTGGGAAAAGGCATCATCTCGGCATCGCTTGCCAAATTGCTGCAGGCGAGAGGTCTCAAAGTCACAATCCAGAAATTCGACCCTTATATAAACATCGACCCGGGGACGCTCAATCCATACGAGCACGGTGAATGTTACGTCACTGAGGACGGGGCCGAAACCGACCTTGACTTGGGACATTATGAGCGTTTCCTCGGGGTTTATACATCCAAGGCCAACAATGTCACGACCGGAAAAATCTACAATACGGTCATCAGCAAGGAGCGTGAGGGGGCATATTTGGGCAAGACCGTGCAGATCGTGCCTCATATCACGGACGAAATCAAACGCCGTATGATGCTTCTGTCCAAGACCCGGGACTATGACGTAATCATCACCGAAATCGGAGGTACGGTTGGAGACATGGAGTCGCACCCTTTTGTGGAGGCTGTGCGCCAGCTGCAGTGGGAACTTCCCGAAGAGGACTGCGTGACCATCCATCTTACCCTCGTGCCTTATCTTTCTGCTGCAAAGGAACTGAAAACCAAGCCTACGCAACATTCAGTGCAGATGCTCCAGCAGAACGGAGTGCAGCCTGACATCATAGTCTGCAGGACTGAACACGAACTTTCTCCGGAACTGCGCAAGAAAGTGGCCCTCTTCTGTAACGTGAAGCCGGGGCACGTAATCCAGTCAATCGATGCGGAGTCGATATATGAAGTGCCTTTGAAGATGAAGGACGAGAAATTGGACACCCTGGTACTGAACCACTTCAGGCTCGAATGTCCGGAACCTGACCTGACCAAGTGGAACGCCTTTCTCGACCGCCTGCACAATCCGAAAACTTCGGTGAACATCGCTTTAGTGGGAAAATATGATCTCCAGGACGCCTACAAGTCAATCCGCGAAGCCTTTGTCCATGCCGGAGCGGCCAATGAGTGCGAGGTGAAGGTGAATTATATCCACAGCGAGAACATCAATGACGCCAACGTGGAGCACTGGATCTCTGATATGGACGCCGTGCTCGTGGCTCCGGGATTCGGTGAAAGGGGACTTGAAGGCAAGATTTCCGCGATACGCTATGCCCGCGAGAACGGTATCCCTTTCTTCGGAATATGCCTCGGTATGCAGATGTGCGTTGTGGAATTCGCCCGTAACGTGCTCGGATTCAAGGGCGCCTGCTCGACTGAGGTCAATCCGGCCACTCCATATCCCGTAATCAATCTTATGGAGGACCAGAAAAGTACTACTTCAAAGGGAGGTACGATGAGGCTCGGGGCATATGAATGTGAACTCAAGGCCGGTTCTCTTGCGGAGAGAATCTACGGCCGGAACCTGATTTCCGAAAGGCACCGCCACAGATACGAACTCAACAGCGACTATCTCGAACAATTAGAGGCGGCTGGCATGGTTTCGACCGGACGCAATCCTGACACTAAACTCGTGGAAATAGTGGAGATTCCTTCCCATCCTTTCTTCATCGGCGTACAGTTCCATCCCGAATACAAGAGTACTCCTGAAAATCCGCAGCCTGTTTTCGTGGCGTTCGTGAAAGCAGCGATGGAGGAGAGGGCGAGAAAGGGAAAGAAGGGACTGGACGGGATTGCCCCAAAAGAGTGTAACTGATATGTTTCGTCACTGGATAACATTCGTATTATGTTTCTTGCTCCTGCTTTCGTGCGGGGCGAAGAAACCTTCCGGCGTCGTGCGGTACAATATAGAGGTCGTGGCTGAATATCCCCATTCCCGGACTTCCTACACTCAGGGACTTTTTTTCGACAACGGCATACTTTACGAAAGTACCGGCCAGAACGGCGAGTCCCGTTTCGGCATCCTGGATATGCAGAGCGGCGAACTGGATACGAAAGTTGAACTGGACGGGAAATACTTCGGCGAAGGCTCCGTATTTTTCGGCGGCAGACTTTACTACCTCACATGGAGGGGCTTAGTGGCGTTTACCTACGACAGCGGGACTTTCGCTCCTGAGGGCAGAGTAGTGTGTCCGCGTGAGGGCTGGGGGCTGACAACGGACGGCAAGTCATTGATAATGAGCGACGGGAGTTCGAGTATAT
>CABQAB010000115.1 GCA_902461985.1 uncultured Bacteroidales bacterium
GCATATGCCGGAACTAAAAATGTATGTTTAACGGTAAAAATTTACCGAAGTATTGTTAAACATTCAGTTATGAAAAGACTAATCAAAACTTTTTTCGTACTGTTTACAGTACTCCTTGCTCCTGCGATTGAATCACAATCCAACAGTGACAAAAGCAAATCCATAGTGATACTCCCAAGCGAACCGCCTATCACTACAACCAGGCCGCATCGCGCTCCCGCGTATATTCCGGTTTCCGCTTTCTACAGCGAAACACTGTCGGCAGTAATCTTCAACTTCGACATCGAGGTCGATGAAGCGGAAATATCTATAGAATCCGCCTCCGGAGAAATTGTCACAGAATATTTCCTTGCCCCCGATTCAACGGCAGTGATTCCAATCTCAGGAGAAGCGGACTTCTACAGGATTTCCATTCTGCTCAACGGCAGTGCTTCTTACTCCGGTGAATTTGAACTCCACGACTGAAACAACAAACAATATGTTTAATCACAAAATTATTGTACTATGAAAAATCTTCTATCGAAAGTGTATCGCATTCTGATTCTGTTTGTGATACCTTTGACATTCGTCATCGCTACAGCCGAAACATGTGATGATGGCAATGGTTCTTCTTCCACAGATAACCGGCAGACATTGTCGGAAGCCTTTCCAACCAAATGCGACATTCAATTGGACCCGGTATATTTCAGATATGACTTGACAGGCTATTCGGATAGATGTTTGAGGAGCGGTTATGATGTTTACATGGATATGCAGGAGCTTTCTGAATACAATTATGTCATAGAAGGATCTGACTGGTTGGATTTTAACAAATTATTGTTCAATGGAGGTAGATTCAATGGGGTAAAGCCTGAGGTTAAATTCAGATTCTATAGTCATGAATATAAAGGAGATTATCCAGTTTCTTACCATGATTTTAATGAGCAATTGTGCAATCATAATACTATTGCTAATGTCCCGGAAATTAAAAAGTCTCATTGTGTTGATATGAATGTAAGGACGATAAAGACCACCAACAATGGTATATATATAAATTGGGAAAAGACATATACCGTAAGCGGTGTTGGAACATACATGGTGATTGATCAAAAGGGGAAAACTATCCAGCCGTTTGAGTTGGTAAAATATGGTATAGCAGACGGGCGTTTTGTAGCTGCAAGGAAAATCAACAATAAAATTGTTTTAATCGAAAACACAGTAGATGCAACTCTGGAAACAGGAGAGTATAAAATATCGGAAACATCAACCTCACCAAGGGTATCAAAAGTTATGGACAATAAGGTTAATGTCGCAGGAGAATTATCTGAGACACAACGGTGGGCGTCTCCGATTGTTGTTGAACTTGAAAAAATGTGATTATTGTGAAAACAACTAAATTTTATGTTTTGGCATTGATATTAGCAACATCCTGCTCTTTGAAAGAAGTTGAGGAGAATACTAATCTCAAAGTAGAAAATGAATATCAAACGATAACAACACCTACTTATTCCAGCAGGGAGACAAGAGTAGAAAGCGCAACCGGCAATTTTGGCAAGTATGCAAATCTGTTTGCTGGTCACGATGCAACCATAGCAATAACTTCCCATAGGAATAATCCGATGGAAACGGAAACCATCATGGCATATTACGACCCAGTGAATGTGACAGGAACAAAGTCTATAGGCAATACGGTTCAGCCGGAAAATATAATTATCAACGGCAAAGCGCTATTTCAGCCAAATACAAAATCTTCGGGTGGCAACATTCGTGAAATGTTCGGCAATAGAGTCTCGTTCGGTCTATCCGGTTGCTCTCCATTATCAAAATCATCAAATGAGGAGAATGTGACACTGTACGCCCCGGAGATGATAGGGATAGAATTTCCTGAAATATCTGAAGAAAATCATTTTCCACTTTGTTATTATAAAAATTTTGTTGTCAGGTGGAATAAGGATGAGAAGAATGAAAACGGCGTCATTATTCTTGTAAAATGGAATGGCACAATGGTATTTGGAGAAGATTATTCTTCTTCATACATTTGTCGAAGTGTTTGTGTACCGGACAACGGTGAGGCTGAATTGAATGAAGATATATTTGATGGAATTCCAGATACTTCTTTATGCCGTCTATATGTTTTCAGAGGTGATGTTGAAAATATGGATATTGAGGAAGCTACATACCAAGTATTGGCGGAAGTACATGATGTAATAAATTTTGTTTTAATAAGGAATCTTGAATCAATATGAAACTGAGAAACTTTTCTATAAGCCGAGAGCAGAGGAAAACTCTGTTCTCCCCTGCCAAGGCAAGAAAAGTAGCGAATGAGATTCGAACCTTTTTGTATGTTCTGCTGTCGCTGCCGCTTCTCGCGGCGGTGACGGCCTGTCAGAAAGATTATGCAGAGCCGGAGACGGTTTTCAGATGCGACTCTGCCGGTGATCACTATGTATACTGTGACATAGATTTGGACGGGTGGACTATGGTTCTCGATGAGGGTGAGATTCCCATAGCCCACTCCAAGTATTCATATCAGGAGAATTTATGGAATGTGTACGGTGAATGGGCGGATGCGCATTATCATGTGTCCGAGAAAACATTGATGGTCGGAGCCGACAGGAATGAGAGCGGACGGGAAAGGACGGCCATGATTATAGCTTCATTCAATGGCAGGACAAAAGTCTTCAGAATCATTCAGGAGAAGTAGCATGAAAAGGTTTTACAATTGGACGGCAGTGCTTGCATTTTCATTGTTGCTGCTGTCATGCGGAAAAGAGGACATGGAGAAGACTCTGCAGTTTCCTGAAGAAGGAGGTGCAGTGATGTACAATGACATGACCATAGACGGAAGCACAATGGTCATGGACTCCGGGGATGCGGCCCTCTACCTGCGTTACGACTTCATCAATGATGAGGAAGGCTACAACGCGGACTGGATAATTGACGGCGGATGGGTGAGAGTTTATTACAGCATAAGCCGCTCCTGCCTATATGTGATTGCAGATAAAAATGAGACCGGCTCGAAGAGGACATCAGTTCTGACGGCAACTGAACCCCGGAGACAACTTTCGTCCGAATCGTACACTCCCAAAAACATAGTCCTCCGAATCGTCCAGTCTAAATGATTGTCTATTCTTGCCATGATATAGTCAAAGAAATCCGGAAATCAAATGGACAAAAGTATCACCGTAGTAATCATAAAGTAGGATGAAACTTCGGAAATTTGCAATAATGATGCTGTCGCTGCTGCTTCTCGCGGCGGTGACGGCCTGTCAGAAAAGAGACACGCTTGCAGGTACGACCTGGGTCTGTGATCAGGACGGCTCTGAAATGATATTTGTCGATGATTTTGCTGGAAACTATCTTTGGACTGCTGACGGGCCAACTGAAACATACAGTCTGATCTATGAATACTCTCACGAGACCATTAGCATTACAATAGCCTTTCCTCGCCGAACTTTTGAAATGTCAGGGACAATAGTTGATGGCTGTATAATGACGCTCGGCGGGAAAGCGACGACTCTGACATACAACAAAAAGCCATGAATTAAGCTGTGCCGGTTAAAGAACAATGACGTGATAGTCAAGCCTGTATGCCCCGGAAATAATACATATCCAATTCCCGGATGTTAATTCAGAAGAGGAGGAACTGCCCCTCTGTTATTACGATGGACTGGAGGTGAAATGGAACAAGGACGAAAAGAATGTCAATGGGGTTTTGGTGGCCGTCACCTGGAGTGGAGACATGATATTTGGAGAAGACTATTCTTCTGCATATATTTGTCGGTCGGTATGTGTTCCGGACACGGGCGAAGCGGTGCTTCCGAACGAATTGTTCGACGAAATCCCGGACACGGCTTTGTGTGAGCTGTATCTGTTCAGGGGTGACGTGGAAAACATTGATTCTGAATCTCTCGTTTACAAAGTCATGACGGAAGTGCACGACATGATGAACTTTGTCTTGATAAGAAACATCGAGTAGGATGAAACTTCGGAAAATTGCAATAATGATGCTGTCGCTGCCGCTTCTCGCGGCGGTGACAGCTTGTCAGAAAATGGAGTTGGAAGAATATGATTTCGGGAAACACATCTGCGAATTTTCAGATGAATTGGCGCAAATGTATATTCTTCGCGCATCTGATTTGATGGATGTGTCTCTAATGCTTGAAGATTACCTTTCTGGGATGGTCGGAGATGAGCATCCTTCGTTTGACGGAACGATTGATAAGATTGGGGAACGCAGTTATAGAATGGTTTCCGAGGATATGAAGATAACCATAAAAACTGATGTGGATGGTCTGTCATTGTATGATGATTGCTGTATGTTGAATATTACAGAGTTTGAAATAAGTGAATACGGAAACCTGTATCGCGGTAATGCTTCTGTCTTCAAAAAGCCGTTGGAAAATAGATGGCAGGTGAAAATAGGTGAAGTTACAAGTGACTTTGCAATTCTGCTCCGCTCCGAAAGTGTTTCAGCATGGGCTGTTGAGTCAAAAGGAATTATCCAATACAGGGACAATGTGTGCGTCGGCGTTTCCACTCGTGATGAAATGAGGGTTGATAAGGTGACCAAATATACAAACACTGGTGAAAAATGGTACAATAAACATTATGCTGGGAAGTTCTATTGTGTGCTTTATAAGGATAATCATTATGTAGATAGTTGCCTTGCTTATTATCAGTAATGTTATAGTCATGAATACTGCCTGAGAAAATAGATATAACATTAGTATAAGGCTGATATTGAAATCTGATGGAAACGACATCGTCTACAAAATCAGACAAAGCCGGTGACTAAAATTATTTGTGCACTCGCGTTGCTAAAAAATCGGGGCTGGCGGATATTTTAACCAAATAAATTTCGGGGCTACCGTATATTGTGGGAGAGTCGGATGCAGAAGAGTACGGGGGATTTGTCGTTGTACCGCTCTATTGGAAACATTAAACGACAGTTCCTATATTAACAGGAGTGTCTTTATCCGCTATAATATGACGGAATCCGTTATAAATTCCGCTATAATTGGCGAGCCCTGCTATATCTTCAGCTATAACTTCCAGTTCCGGCATGAACTTTCGCTTGTCCGCCTATGGAGATTTCAAAGGCTGCACCAAGCATATTTATTTGCTTCTCCTTAATCTGTTCTTGCGGTTCAAAACCGGCATTTGCAAATTCCTCGTCTATGATTTGCCCTTTAAGACGATTTCTGCCAAGATGATTTCTTATCTACGGTGTTTTCTTTTCCGTGGATATTTTCTATCTTTGTGGCCGGTTCGCTCTGGTGGTGGAATAGGTAGACACGCAGGACTTTTAGGAATAACAAGAGTGCTACAAGGGAAACCTTGTAAGTAGAACTCCCCTAAGAAACAGAAACCTCGCTTACAGAAATGTTTGCTTTGGCGATGACTTACTAAAATCAGCTCAGGCTGGTAAATGGCGCAGAGACTATATAGGGAGAGCCTAAACACGTGAGTGCATGGCTATGAAATAGTCCAGACTACAACGGCTTAACATCTCGGATGAAGCCGGCTTGTGTAAAAGCAAGAGTAGTACGAAAATCCTGTGGGCAGAAATGTCCGTACGGGTTCGATTCCCGTCCGGAGCACAACGAATGCGGAAGATTTGGGGATTAAAACGGAAATTATGGGACTTTTGACAGGAAAGACCGCCCTGATTACGGGCGCGGCGAGGGGAATCGGAAGGGAAATCGCCATCAAATTTGCCGCAGAAGGCGCCGATGTGGCGTTTACGGTCAGAAAACAATCGGAAACAGAAGAAAAGACCTTTGCCGATGTCTCGTCCTACGGGACAAAGGTAAGGATGTATGTGGCTGACGCTTCGGATTATGAGGCCGCCGGAAGGGTAGTCTCCGACGTGCTGGCCGATTTCGGCAGAATCGATGTCCTGGTAAACAATGCCGGCATCACAAGCGACACCATGCTCCTGAGAATGTCCGAGGAGCAGTGGGACAAGGTCATTGGAGTCAATCTCAAATCAGCGTTCAACTACATCCACGCTGTGCTGCAGCCGATGATGAGGCAGCGCGGCGGAAGCATCATCAGCCTTTCGTCGGTTGTGGGAGAGGCCGGCAATGCTGGACAGGCCAATTATGCCGCTTCAAAGGCCGGCATCATAGCTCTGTCCAAATCAGTCGCCAAGGAAATGGGTTCGAGAGGTATCAGGGTGAACTGCATAGCTCCCGGCTATATAATTTCCGACATGACGTCCGCCATCCCGGAGAATCTGCGCGAAGAGTGGGTGAAGACTATTCCCATGCGCCGTGGAGGTACGCCGGAGGAAGTTGCGAAAGCGGCTCTGTTCCTTGCCAGCGATTTGTCTTCGTATGTCAGCGGACAGGTTCTGAATGTCTGCGGCGGAATGCACTGAGAT
>CABQAB010000116.1 GCA_902461985.1 uncultured Bacteroidales bacterium
GAGCACGACCTTGCCAAGGTCGGGGTCGCGAGTTCGAGTCTCGTTTTCCGCTCCAGACAAAAAAAGCCTCTCTTTTGAGAGGTTTTTTTGTTGTTCGTCCTGGACGAACAACAAAAAAGAGTGCGGACCGAACTGGTCTGCACTCTTTTGTTTGTCATGCCAGTTTGCCTATGCGGGCGAGGACTATCTGACCTCAATCTGGCGGTTGGCCTTCTTGATTTCCGCTTCGGTGAATTTCGGAAGGGTGATGTGCAGGACGCCGTTCTCGACGCTGGCTGCAATCTTTTCCTTGTCCACATTGTCAGGCAGAATCAGAGACTGCTGGAACTTGGTGTATGAGAACTCACGGCGAAGATAACGGCCTTTCCTGTTCTCTTCTTTGTGTTCGGAATTCTTCTCCATTGAGATGACAAGATCATTGTCCTCGTCAATATGTACGTTGAAATCCTCTTTGGTCATGCCCGGAGCCGCAACCTCGACTTCATATTCGTGCTCTGTTTCCAGAACATTGATTGCAGGCGCTGTGGCATTTGCCTTTTCCATCCAATCGTTATCAAAGAAATCATTGAAGATGCTCGGTAACCAAGTCTGTGTTCTTCTTACTGGTGTCATAATTAAATCTCCTATTTTTATGTTCAACTTTCCATTATACTTGAACCACGCAACCTACGCGATTCGAGAAGATATTTATTCAACACCTATGCCGTTGGCTATAAGAGACTTAAATAGACAAAATGTCATGAAAAACCTGCCATTTTGACCAAAATCCGACAAAATGTACATCAGAAGGTCCGAGAGATCTCTCCATTCGCTTCGCTCAGTTGAGATGACAATATAGAACAAAATGACAGCATCAGTCGAGATGACAAAATTGGGATTATTCAGTCGGGCCGACATTAAAAGACGGTGATCCAAAATTGAAAGACTCATATCATAAATGAAGAAGCTGTGTCAAAATTTGCATTTTGACACAGCCCCCTCAATTTTATGTGACAGACAGGTTAGTCGGCGAGAGAGAATCTCTTGAAACCGAGAACCTGGGCGTCCTTGTCAGCTGCTGCAAGCACTTCTTTCACAAGCTGCTTGCCGTCGCCCATCTGATATACCTGCTCAAGAAGAGTGTTCTCCTTGAAGAACTTGCCGAGCTTGCCCTTTGCAATCTGCTCAAGCATAGCCTCAGGCTTACCGGCCATCTTAGGGTCCTCCTTCATCTGCTCCTTATAAATCTGGATTTCCTTCTCGATTACCTCTGCAGGACAATCCTTGTCGGAAACAGATACAGGATTCATCGTAGCGACCTGGATAGCGATACCCCTTGCCACCTCGGCATTGATTTCCTTGTTGAAGCCGATGATTGCGGCGACCTTGCCGTTGTGGTGAACATACGAAGAGACATAAGCCGCTGAAATCGGAGCGTAGTATGCGACCACATGCTTCTCTCCGGTCTTTCCGGTCTGCTCAGTGACAGCCGCCTCAACAGTTCTGCCGTCTGAAAGGACAACAGACATAAGGGCATCCTTGTCAGCAGGATATGCAGCGATTGCCGCATCAGCTATAGAGTTTGCAAGAGCCTGGAATTCAGCATTCTTGGACACGAAGTCAGTTTCACAGCCGAGACATACGAGGATAGCCTTTTCACCCTCGATGCGTGAAATTACCGCACCTTCGGTAGTCTCCCTGTCTGCACGTTTTGCTGCAACAAGTTTGCCTTTTTCGCGGATGATTTCCTGCGCACGGGTGTAGTCACCCTCAGCCTCTACAAGGGCTTTCTTGCAGTCCATCATTCCGGCTCCTGTCATTTGACGCAATTTCATTACGTCAGCTGCTTTGATTTCCATTTTACAAGCGAATTAATCGTTAATACCAACTGCCTTATTTCTCCTCAGCTGCTTCAGCCTCTTTCGCCGTGTCAGCTTCTGCTACAGGCTCTTCAGCCTTAGCCCCTTTGCGGGAACGGAGTTTCTTTCCTGCAACCGGTTTTTCTTCAGCAGTCTCTGCAGCTTCCTTTTCCTTTTCGAGTTTCCTCTCGCTCAAGCCTTCGTTTATCGCAGCGCACATCACGTCCATAATGTAAGCGATGGATTTTGCCGCATCGTCGTTAGCCGGAATCACATAATCAATCGGAGTGGGATCGCAACAAGTATCAACCATGGCGATAACCCGAATATTAAGACGATTTGCCTCTTTGACGGCGTTCATCTCTTTCTGTACGTCCACTACGAAAAGTGCGGAAGGAAGACGGCTGAGATCCTTGATTGAACCGAGGTTCTTCTCAAGTTTGGCTCTCTGACGGGTGACCTGAAGACGCTCACGTTTTGCAAGTGTGTCGAACGTTCCGTCCTCGATCATCTTGTCGATTGTATTCATTTTCTTTACAGCCTTACGGATGGTAGGGAAGTTGGTGAGCATACCGCCGGCCCAACGCTCTGTAACATAAGGCATATTGACTGCTGCAGCCTTTTCGGACACGATGTCCTTAGCCTGTTTCTTCGTAGCGACGAAGAGAATCTTGCGGCCTGAACGCGCAAGCTGCTTGAGAACATCTGCAGCCTCGTCAATCTTTACTATACTTTTATGCAGGTCGATGATGTGGATACCCTTCTGCTGGTCGAAGATATAAGGGGCCATCTTAGGGTTCCATTTTCTCGCCAAGTGTCCGAAGTGAACACCTGCATCAAGCAATTCCTGGAAATTTGATCTTGGCATTGTTTCTAAATGTTTGTTTGTTTTTAATTTTCTCCTTTCGGGTTGCCTTCCCTGGGGAGACTCTTTTCATCATTCCGGAGCAAGGGCATTGCCGGTCTCCTGAATTTCCGCAGCCAGGCAATCAGTCAGGCAGCCCGCGGGGATTCCCATCCCTCTTCGGAGTCCTGCGATTTGTAACCGGACTGTGCGTAATGATAACCGTAAATCCGTCGATTAACGTTTGCTGAACTGGAAGCGTCTACGTGCACCAGGCTGACCAGGTTTCTTGCGCTCAACCTCACGGGCGTCACGTGTAAGGAATCCTGCAGACTTGAGGGCTGAACGGTAAGCCTCGGTGTCAACTGCGCAAAGAGCGCGGGCGATTCCGAGACGTGCAGCCTCTGCCTGACCTTTGATTCCGCCGCCGCAAAGATTGATCTTGACGTCGAACTGGCCTTCAGTGCCTGTCACAGAGAAAGGCTGGTTCACAATGAAACGGAGTGAATCCTCGCAGAAATAATCATTGAGTTCACGGCCGTTGATCGTAATGTTGCCTTTACCTGCTGAAACATAAACGCGAGCAACAGCTGATTTACGTCTTCCAAGGGCGTTAATTGCTTTCATCTACTCTGCTTAAATTTCGTTTAACTTAATTTCTTTAGGGTTCTGCGCCTGATGCGGATGCTCCGGACCAGCGTAAAGATAGAGGTTGTTGATGATCTTGCTGCCGAGACGGTTCTTCGGAAGCATACCCTTGACAGCCATCCTTACAAGTTCGGTCGGTCTCTTCCTGAGTATCTCCTTAGGTGTGGTGAAACGCTGTCCGCCCGGATTGCCGGTGTAACGGACATAAACCCTGTCAGTCATCTTATTTCCAGTGAGCTTCACTTTGTCCGCATTGACGATGATGACATTGTCGCCACAGTCAAGGTTCGGAGTGAATGAAGGTTTGTTCTTACCACGGAGGATAAGGGCAACCCTGGAAGCAAGACGGCCGAGCACCAAGTCGGTAGCATCAATCACAAACCACTCTTTCTTGATATCGCCTGCTTTGAGCGATACAGTTTTGTAACTTTGTGTGTCCATCTTGATTGTTAATGGTTAATACTTAATACTTTAGTTGCGTTCCCTATTCTACATAGGGGGTGCAAAGGTAGTAAAAATTTATTACCTGACAAAATTTATTCAAAATGTCCCTACCGGGCTGAGAACTTGTAGACGGTGTGCTGGGTGTAAGTCTCGCCGGGACGCAGAATGGTGTCCGGGAAAGACGGCTGGTTCACTCCGTCCGGGAACTTCTGCGTTTCAAGCGCAAGGGCCTCGCGGTAGCCGATAATCCGTCCGTTCTTGCCGGCATAGCTTCCGTCGAAGAAATTGCCGCAGTAGAACTGAAGACCCGGCTGGTCGGAATATATTTCCATCACACGGCCGCTTTCCGGTTCGCTGAGTTCGCAAACCTTGTGAAGTTCACCGTCAGCAGGCGTGTCCAACACCCAGTTGTGGTCATATCCTCCTCCGAAGGCAAGCTGCTGGTGTCCGGCACCGACTCTCTCACCTATCGCGTGAGGCTCCCTAAAATCAAACGGAGTTCCCTCGACAGGCATTATCTCCCCGGTCGGAATGAGATTCCTGTCCACAGGAGTGATGCCGGACGCCGGTATGGTGAGCACATGGTCGAGTATCGTGCCACCCCTGCTGCCGTGCAGATTGTAGAAAGCATGGTTGGAGAGATTCACAGGAGTAGCCTTGTCAGTGGTTGCCTCATACTTTATGTCCAGTGCATTGTCTTCCGTCAGAGTGTAAGTGAGCAGGATGGTGAGGTTGCCCGGAAAACCGTCGGAACCGTCCGGCGACACCAGCTTCAGAGTGATTGATTCAGGGGTGCGGGAAACAAGACTCCACTTGACCATATCCACACCCTTGAGCCCTCCGTGAAGAGTCTGTCCGTTGTTGTTCTTCGGAAGACTGTAAGTCTGTCCGTCGAGAGTGAACCTGCCTCCGCCGATACGGTTTGCGACACGCCCCACCGTCGCTCCGAGGAAACGCTCGCCTTTATTGTCGAAGTACCTGAATATATCATCGTACCCCACAATCACATCGTCCGAAACTCCGTCCCTGTCCGGCGCAAAAAGAGAAATCACCCTCGCTCCGAAATCGGTGACCTGCATTGTGAGGTCTCCGCACTGCAGTCTGTAGAGATTCATGTGGGAAGGACTCACCTCCGGGGCTTTGCCGTGGAAACTGAAAGGGCGGACAAGCGGAATCCGGGGCACATCTGCCGCCCCGATAACCCTTCTGTTGGCCTCCCGCACACGTTCCGGATTCATCTTCAGGACCTTGCGGTCGTATGTGTAGAACCCGTTCACCTCGACTTCCACATCCGTAGTCTGGGTATAGACCGCAGCCGCGCATTTGTCAAGCTGTTTGACATCTATAAGGTCGTTTGCGTAAGTCACATACATATCTGTCACGTCATCCGTGTTCTCAAACTGGACATAACCCCAGTTGCGGTCCTCCTCCCAGAGATGCCCCTCGACAGGATAGCCTATACCGCCGTACTCGCCGAGCACATTGACCATGCCGTCGTCCAGAATACGCATCTTCGGGTTGGGATAATAGTGGGTATCTAAAATCTCGCCCGCACCTTCAATCCAGTTTCCGCCGGAAGCGGCATTGACAAGGCGGGACGGGTCAAGTGATTTGGTGTAGTCCGCGACAGCCTTCGTGTCGAACTGTCCCCATGCTTCGTTGAAAGGGACCCATACGACGATGGACTGGAATTTCCTGAACTGGTTGATGATTTCAGTCCACTCCTTATAATAGTTTGCCTTTATATCATCCGTAACAGCCCAATAGTCCGAACCTGCGCCATATTCATCTTTGCCCTGTCCCCACTGTTCGCGTCTGCTGTAATTCCCTATGCAAGGCATATCCTGCCACACTAACATCCCGAGCCTGTCGCAATCGTAGTACCAGCGGGAAGGCTCAAGCTTGATGTGCTTGCGTATCATATTGAATCCCAGCCCCTTGGTCTCCTCTACATCGAAAGCCATGGCCTCAGCTGTCGGAGCGGTATAGAGTCCGTCCGGCCACCAGCCCTGGTCAAGAGGACCGAACTGGAAGAGAATCTCGTCGTTCAAAGCCAGTCTCTTGACGCCTGCCTCGTCCAGTTTTTCGGAGATTTTACGCATTGCCGTATAGCCTTGTACGCTGTCAATGACTTTCCCGTCACGGAGCAGGGAAATTTTCAGACCATAAAGATAAGGTGTGTCAACGCTCCAGAGTTTCGGCTCTGCGATTGTAGCCACCGCTTCACCATCCGCAGGGGCTGTAGATTTGGCAACGGCAAAGATGCTCCATCCGGGATTTTCCGGATTATATCCAATTTTGGGGCGCAACACCTCCACCTCGATTTCATCACCGTCGGCAGCGCCCTCGCATATTGCAGAAACTGCAATTTCTCCGGTAGAAATGTCCGTACGCACATTGTAGTCAGCGATATAGGCTTCCACAGGCACCGATTCCATCCAGACCGTCTGCCAGATTCCGGTCACAGGCGTATACCAGATGCTATGCGGGTCTGACACCTGCTTGCCCCGCGGAATGGACCATGCTGGGTCATCGGTAGGGTCGAACACCTTTACCGCAAGTTCCACAGGACCGTCC
>CABQAB010000117.1 GCA_902461985.1 uncultured Bacteroidales bacterium
CAGGGGCTTGCATCGCCGTCAAAGGAAGTCTCGTGCCTTCACTCGGCAGCGGCCAGGCGGTTGAGATTCAGGCTGCGGAAATAGAGGTTTATGGTGAGGCTGACCCTCAGGTCTATCCTCTTCAGAAAAAAGGCCATTCATTGGAATATCTCCGTGAAATCGCACACCTCCGTCCGAGGACAAATACTTTCGGAGCAGTGTTGAGAATTCGCCACGCAATGGCATTCGCGATTCACAGCTATTTCAACGGGAAAGGTTTTGTATATCTACATACTCCGCTCATCACGGCATCGGATTGCGAGGGAGCCGGTCAGATGTTTCAGGTGACCACTCTGGACCTTGACCATGTGCCACATACTGAAAACGGGGCCATCGACTATTCACAGGATTTCTTCGGCAGAAGGACCAGCCTTACCGTGAGCGGCCAGCTTGAGGGTGAACTTGGGGCCATGGCTCTGGGTGAGATATACACTTTCGGTCCTACGTTCAGGGCTGAGAACTCCAACACTCCGCGCCACCTTGCCGAGTTCTGGATGATCGAGCCTGAAATGGCATTCTACGACATCAACGACAATATGGACCTGGCAGAAGACTTCATCAAGTCTTTGGTCAGATATGCCCTCGAACATTGTGCTGATGACCTCAAGTTCCTCAATGACATGTATGACAAGGAACTCATCGGGCGTCTGGAGTCAGTCGTGAAGACAGATTTCGTCCGGCTCACCTATACGGAGGGAATAAAGATTCTTGAGGAATCAGGAGAGAAGTTCGAATATCCTGTCTACTGGGGCGTGGACCTTCAGTCTGAACATGAGAGGTACTTGGTGGAAAAGCATTTCAACCGTCCTGTAATACTTACGGACTATCCTAAGGACATCAAGGCGTTCTACATGAAGCAGAATGAGGACGGCAAGACCGTCAGGGGAATGGACGTGCTCTTCCCGAAAATCGGAGAAATCATCGGCGGTTCGGAGAGGGAGTCTTCACTCGAAAAACTCAACAGGCGTCTTGACGAGCTTCAGATGGGCAGGGAGTCATTGGAATGGTATCTTGACACCCGACGTTTCGGTACTGCGCCTCACAGCGGTTTCGGACTGGGTTTCGAGCGTCTGCTGCTTTTCGTGACAGGAATGTCCAACATCCGTGATGTCATTCCTTTCCCGAGGACTCCTAAAAATGCTGAATATTAATCTCTGAAACTTGGTCTTATGCTGATTATCGGAATAGCGGGTGGTTCCGGATCCGGAAAAACCACGGTTGTAAAGGCACTTACCGAACAACTTAAAGAAAAGGTGGTAGTGATTCCACAGGACTCCTACTACAAGGATTCAAGCCATCTTCCAATGGAGGAGAGGCAGAAAGTCAATTTCGACCATCCGGATTCGATTGACTTCGAACTGCTTATCAGTCATCTTCAGGAATTGAAAAAAGGTCATTCCGTCGAGCAGCCTGTCTATTCCTACATAACCTGCTCACGCAGCACTACAGAGACAATCACCGTCAATCCGGCGGAGGTAATCATAGTGGAAGGCATACTGATTTTCTGCTGTGCCGAACTCCGCGACCAGATGGACATCAAGATTTTCGTGGATGCGGACGATGATGACAGGCTTATGAGGGTAATCGCAAGGGACATTATAGAGAGGGGAAAGAATGTGGAAACCGTCATCCAGCGTTATTCCCGCACCGTGAAGCCTATGTTTCTCCAGTTCATTGAGCCGAGCAAGAGATATGCTGACGTCATCATTCCGCAGGGAGGTCACAACAAGGTGGCCATCGACGTTATTGCAGCCACAATAGAGAAAGCCTTGAATAACCGTTAACCGGCTGTGCCTATGCGTGTTCCTGAGGAAAACAAGGCAGGGTTATATTTCACCGTGATATTCCATGTCGCGGTGATAATTGTTTTCCTGCTTGTCGGAATAGGCTCGGAACTCGGCGTGGAACATAGTTTCGTAATGGATTTCTCCCACCAGGAAAAAATCGAGAAAGAGCAGAAGGAAGAGCAGTTCAGGGAAAGCATAAGCAAGAAATTAGACGACCTCATTGCCGGGGCGAGAGTTCCTGACGTGAGGAACGTTACCGTGAACCGCGACGCGCCTCTGAAAGATGACAGGGGGACTGATGCCGATGAGCTTTACAAGGAAAACGAGAGGCTGCAGAGGGATCTGAAGGGTCTGGATTCGAGATATGAGGATGCGCAGGACGAAACCGTGGATTTGACTCCGGTGGAAAAGAAACCTGATCCGGACAACAGGTCGAAGGCATATTCGGGAGCATCGGTTCTAAGCTGGACTCTCGACGGCAGGCGTCTGAGCAGGCCTAAGGTCCCGGCCTACCGCTGCTTTAATGCGGGCCAGGTGACGGTAATCATAAAAGTGGACAACAAGGGGCTGGTCGTGGATGCGAAAGTTGTGGACGAACTTTCTTCCGAGGACAGCTGTTTGAGGAAAGAGGCAGTCAGGGCTGCCCGCGGGACACTTTTCAATGCCGACCCTCACGCTCCTGCCCGTCAGCCCGGCGAAATTACCTATAGTTTTGTGTCACAGCGATGAAGGCGGTCAGATTCATATCGGAAAGAATCCGTTTCAAGGGCTATCTCGCTTTGATTTGCGTGGCGGTGAGCTATCTTGTGATGATAGTCGCCGTCTCGGTTTCTTCCGGTTTCAGAAATGAAATCCGGCAGTCTCTAAGCAATGTCATGGGTGACGTGAGACTGGTCCCGCTAAACGAAGATCTCACTTCCGGTTCAGCTTCAGTGCCTGCCGGGCCGGCCTTCCTGCCAAAGGTAAAGGAACTTGACTGCGTCGGGTCTGTCCGTCCGGTGGTTTCCAGAGCCGGAATCATACGTCAGGATGAAATTGTGCACGGGGCGCTTTTCAAAGGTGTTCCTGATATGTCCTTTCCTGATTCGGTGGCTTTTCCGCTTTCTGTGCCGTCGAGGCTTGCCTCGATTCTGAATATAGGTCAGGGGGACAGGATTCCCGCGTATTTTGTCGGGGATAAGGTTGTGGTCAGGAAGTTCACCGTCTGCGATGTATATGATGAGGTCCTTTCTTCTGACAACCAGCTGATATGTCTCACTTCTCTGCCTGTTATGCAAAGGGTAAATTCATGGGACAGCACCAAGGTCTCTTCTTTCGAGCTTTTCCTGAAAAAGGAATGGCAGGACGAAGAGCGGATTGCGGAAGCGGGGATGCAGGTGGCTTCCATTATGGCGGCGTTTTCTTCCGAAGACGAGCCGACCCTCTTCGCGCAGACCCTGCAGCAGACATTCCCCGTGATTTTCAGCTGGTTCTATTTTTTAGATCTGAATGTATTAGTGCTTTTGGTGCTTATGACTATAGTCGCCGGTTTCAATGTGATTTCCGGCCTGCTGATCCTGCTTTTCGAGAATATATCAACCATAGGCCTGCTTAAATCCATGGGAATGAAGGACAGGGGAATTGCCGCCGTGTTTCTCCGCAGTGCGGGAATACTTTCCCTGAAAGGCCTGCTGCTCGGGAATGTCCTCGCCGTGTTCTTCTGCATCATCGAGGACAGGACGCACTGGCTGAAGCTTGACCCAGCGAATTATTTTCTTTCCTATGTGCCCGTTGACCTGGACTGGGGGTGGATTCTGACTGCGGATGCTGTTTCTTTCGCGGTAATCATGCTCCTGCTGCTTCTGCCGTCAATCTTCATTTCAAAGGTAGATCCAGCCGCTACTATGAGGGTGGAGTAAGATTCTCCGCCTTGCCATGGCAACTATTGCAAGCCGACAGGGGAGACAATTATCGCGGGCATATTCGGCAGAAGTCGTCGTATACTTTCATCACTTTGTCCACATAGATGCTTGCGTTGGCCATCCATACTTCAGTGGAATCCTCTATGGTTTCCTCAGCATCAGGCCCGCCGGTCTCTTCCGGTCCATTCTCCCCGCTTTCCTCAACCTCCTGTCCGTCCGTTTCATCCGCTCCATCTTCCCCGGGTTTCTTGACTTCTTCTCCGTAAGCTTCTTCTGCCGGTACGTCTTCCTCAGTTTCATCCACCTCCTGCCCGGAGGCCTCTTCTGCCGGCACCTCCTCCTCAAGTGCCTTCAGTCTGCTCAGAATCCTGCTTTCTCCGGCATTATAGGCCGCCAGTACATATCTTGTCCTGTCTTCAGGAGGTACTTTCCGGAATGTCCTGTCAAGCCGTCCTAAATAACTTGCCCCGGCCCTTATGTTTTCGGCAGGGTCAAGAGGGTTTTCTACGTCATAAACCTTTGCTGTCAGAGGCATTATCTGCATCAGCCCCTTTGCCCCGGCCGGGGAGGCCACATTGATTGCGAATTTGGATTCGGTGTAGATTACGGCCGCCAGCAGTCTCCAGTCCCAGCCTATCGAGTCAGCGCGGAACTTGATAATCTCATCGTAAGGGCTAAGTCTCTTCTGCTCCATGAATTCCTTCGGGGGTCTGGAGGAGGACGGCATGAAGCGGAATCTCTCCAACATTCCGTCAAAACTGTCGCGGCTGGTGTAGTCTCTCAGCCAGGAGTTGATTGCAGGCAGCAGATTCCTGTCCTCCTGCCTTACGACCCATCGGAATCCGTTCCTGACTTTACGTGAAAATGCCACAGAGTCAATGTGGCTGCGGTGTCTGATTGAGTCTGAAAGCGGCATCAGAACTATGTCGGCAGTTCTGCGGCGCAGTGAATCTATGCCGCAGGCGCGACTGGTGTAGGAGGTGATCGAGGCTTCGCATCCGTTTTCGGCAGTGAAATCCTTTATCATTTCGTAGCACAGTCCGGCATACAGGATGTCACTCTTGATCTTGAAATGTCCGAAATCGAGGGCTATTACATATTTTCCGCCCTCCAATGGATTTTTTTCTGGAACTGCAGTTTCTCTCGCTGCAAAGAATATCGCCAATGCTACTGCAAACGCTCCGGCAACTGCGGCGACCGTGTCCGCGTAATGTCTGAGTTTTTTCAGCATAATCATCTGGTATTGACTGCATTCATTCTTCCTCCGCCGGCTCTGCCGCCTCTGTCGCCTGTGCGGATGCCTCCTATTGACTGGGATGAAGACGAACCGTTGTTTTTCCTTGAAGAGATATAGAAAGGCCAGTAAATGCCGAATTTGACTGTCCTCTGTGTGTAGATGTTTCCGTGGGCAGTGAAATAGTCAGCCGATTTCATAGGCCAGCCCTGTCCGACATTCATCACTTTCACGAATATGCACGCCTTGTACCACTGTATATTGACGAATACGTCGTAGTAAGGGCAGTTGCCGTAGCGCACCTTGTCCTGGTTGTAGAACACTCCGGTGGCCGGATTATAGCCCTGTGCATACCAATTTGTGGTGTAATATCCGTTCAGACCTATCTGCATCTCCATCACGTTCCTGACAACCGGGAACTGGATATACCATCTGAGATTCAGGGCAAGCATAGGCAGAGGCAGCACTTTCTGGTCGGAAGACAGCTGGAAGAGGGCCTGGTTGTCAAGGTGGATTTTCCAGAAAGTGAAATTCTTCTTCAGGTATGCGGTCATTACGCTGACCGGATTTTCCGCCTGTCTGACTATTCCCATGCTGTCGTAGTAGAGCCTGTTAGCAAGCAGGGAGTAGCCGAAAGATGCTTTCAGATCCCACCGTGGAATGTCGAGTTCTCCGAGAACCTTGGTCGTGGATGCCTTGGAAAAACTGTTGTTCCACATATAGTGGTTGCTGATGAGTTTCTGCTGGTAGTAGTCCGGCTCTTTGAGGGCAGTCTCGAAACGCACGTTAAGATCAATCGGGCTGAAACGGTCGCGTCTGAAAGGGAAGAAACTGAACTTCATGTTCGCCTTCACGTCAAAATCGTTCAGTTCATAGCCGGCGAAATTGTATTTTCCGCTTACGTCCCATTCCATGTATCTCTTGACCCTTCCGTTCAGTCCGGCATAGACATAGACTGAGTTAAGTACTTTGTTGTTCACTTTTCCGCTAAGGAAAGCATCCGGGTCGAAGTCATAGTAGGAGGCCAACTTGTCTCCGATTCCGACATCAATCTTGGACAGGGCCGCATCGGCTGCCCATGGCTGCAGTCTGAGAAAGACCTTGTTGTCAAGTCTCAGTGTCCTTAGCGAGTCTGCGGACCTTGTCGGATGCAGGTAGAAGGCATTGTTGTAGAACTCGGCCGCCTCCGGGTTGGAACTTGTGATTTCGTCGGTGTATTTCTTGGAATATATGTCTAAAGTGCTGCTGTGGCCGACATAGGCCGTAGTGATGTCCTTGTTCAGTGAATCTGCGGAAAAGACATAAGTGCTGTCCTTTTTCGCCTTGAGCCTTTCAATGAAAGTGAAAGGGCCCGACCATCAGAATATTGCTCTTTT
>CABQAB010000118.1 GCA_902461985.1 uncultured Bacteroidales bacterium
CTTTGATACAGTGCGGTTCTCGAACTGTCTCTGCAACGACTCCATAGCGGTCCTGTCGAATGCAAAGAGCATAATTCCTGATGTGTCCATATCCAGTCTGTGCACTGCCAAGACGGGCCTGCCAAAATGCTCCGACAGATGTTCCTGCATGGATTTCCTGCCGTCCAGCCCAGGCACGGAAGGCATTCCTGACGGCTTTGAAGCCACGATTATCCTCCCGTCCGAATATATGACCTCAGGGGCGGCATTCTTCAGGTCGACGTCATCCGCATTCTGGCCGGATTGAGGCCCTTTCAATTTCATCCCCTTGAGCATGAATCCGAGCAGAGGATCGCATCTGGACGTGCATGACGGATAGAAATGGCCATGAGTCCTGACGGGTGCATCAGGAGATGCCCCGTACCAGAATTCGCCCATGGACAATGGGGTGAGATTATTCCGGAACGCATACTCCAGCAGCTTAGGAGCGGCACACTCCCCTGTTCCTCCCGGCGTTCCTGAATATCTCCAAGACGGACGATTCTTCTCCGAGGGAATTATGGACTATATATTGTCCGAAAATCCATTTCTGCAGTTCGTCGGACAGCATGCGGTGCTTCCGTCTCAAAGCGGATATGTGTTCCACAAATGTATTTTCGCGGGCCTGCAGTTCTTCCATACGGGAGGCATATTCCAGTTTCATCCGCTTCAAAGCCGATTTCTCCCTCTGGCTCTGCTTCACGAGAGAGTCGAGAACGGCATCGTCCACAGCCTCCAACCTGACTTTCTCCCTCTCCGCACGGGAGGCTGCCATCTCCGCCCTTTTCGCAGCAATGGCAGTTTCCATCTCAGACTTCAGAGCGGCGATTTCCTCTTCCACCACCCTTAGTTCCGCCGCCGTCTCAGCCTCTTTCAAGGCTTTCACCATATCCGATATCTCCCTTTCCTTAATCTTGTAATATCCGCCAGGCTCGCTGAGGTCGAAAACAGGCGGCACGAAACCGTCAATTGTGCTTCTCCCGCCGACATTGCCGGAAAAGCCGGCTATATATCCATGACGTCCCTGCTCATCACGCACTACGAGCACTCCTAACATCTTGCCCTCGGCGAACATCCCGGACAGTTCCTCCGAGCCGTCAATTTCCGCAGTCACCTGCCGCGCCGCCTCCCGCACCGCCTCGTCCGGGACATAGCGGAAAGGGTCAGTGAAACCTTCACCGGAAGACGCTGGCCACGAAGGCACCTCAAAATATTTTATTCGTGCAGCAGACATAGGACAGATTACAGGTTCAGCCAATACTGACGTTCCTCTGGAGAAAACTTTTCTATGGCATAGCGGAGAGTCGTGCGGGGCATTTCCCTGCAATGGGCGGAAAGGTATTCCCTCAACAGGTCAGCGTCCTTTTTGCCAAGTTCACGGAGCATCCAGCCCACAGCCTTGTGAATCAGGTCGTGAGGATGGCCGAGCAATGCCGTAGATATGCGCAGGGTCTCATCATAGCGTCCGGCTTTGATAAGGCTCAGAGTGGAGACTATGGATATCCGCTGCTCCCAGAGATTGCTGCTTGCGGCCAGACGGTCGAGAATCTCCGTCGAAGGCAGGTGACCGTCCTCCGAAGGATACAGCAGCCACTGGCCCACTATGGACGGGCATGACAGGTCCACAAGGTCCCAGTTGTTGGCCTGAGCGGCATGACGGAGATAGAAGCCGGCTATTTCCCGGCGGCGTCCCGCCCGGACAGTCGGGAGTTCCTTTCTGCGTGGCAGCGCGGCCTTCATTTCCTCCACGAGCAGAAGGAAGCCGCAGAGTCTCACTTCATGCCACTTGGAATACAGCAGTTTCTCAATCTCCTCGAGAGGGACGCCAAGCCTGGCAAGATTCACGACCTCACGTGTGCGCGGCACCTTCAGTCCGAGAAACATGTCTCCTTCACCGTACTGGCCCGCCCCGGTCTTGAAGAAGCGGCAGAGCACCTCGCGCTGCACCGCATCCTCCATCCCAAGCATCACGGACTCAATGTCTTCCGCGGCATACAGTCCCGCAGGCGTTTCATTCTGATTCCTTTTCATAAACGCAAAGATAGACATTATCTGCAACATTTTCCATGTCTATTTTTCGCGGCTGGTACACACTTTATGAAATAAAAGTTTTGCCCTGTCACAAAAGTTGTTTATTTTTGTGACAGTTTAACTGTTATGCAAAACACATCGCAGACTATTGAAGCAACAATAAAGTCATTCGGCAGAGGAAAAATATTCTTTGCTGATGATTTTGTCGGAACGGGTACCCCCGAAGCAGTCAGACAGACGCTATTGCGCCTGTCCAAGGCTGGTGAAATCATCAGAGTGGCTCAAGGAATCTATTGCTATCCTGAAATAGACACAAGGCTCGGACTGGGCGTAATCAAGCCATCGTATGAGCAAATTGCAGATGCTTTGGCGGAACGCACACACGCTCGCATTGTCCCTACAGGTGAATATGCTCTGAATGCGCTTGGACTCTCCACTCAAGTTCCGATGAATTTTGTTTATCTGACTGACGGCCCATCCCGCAGCATTGAAATCTCAGAAGGACGGGGAATCACATTCAAAAAGACAGCTCCTAAAAATCTTGCCTTCCAGAACCGTCTTGCAATGTTAGTGACCTCCGCACTGAAATCAATAAAGAAAGAAAACGTCACAGAAGACCAAATCAAACAAATTGGAACACTTTTGAGACAAGAAGACAAAGAATCCGTACTTGCAGACTTGAAGCTTATGCCGGTATGGATCAGAAAAATTGTAATCAACGCCTATGAATAATTATTTCAAACTCCCGACAGAAGACAAGCGTATGGTCCTGCAACAGGCTGCCGCAAATTACGGGCTGCCTCCGCAAGCCATTGAAAAAGATATATGGGTAACAACAATTCTCCAGATAGTCTTTTCCCTCCCGATTGCCGAAAGCCTGATTTTTAAAGGCGGAACATCACTCAGCAAAGTATGGGGATTGATAGACCGCTTTTCGGAAGACATAGACCTTGCGATTGACCGTTCTGTGTTCGGGCTGGAAGGAGACCTGACAAAAAGACAAATCAAGAAACTGAGAAAAGCGTCATCAGTATTCGTTAGAGAAACCTTCAGCACACAACTCCAGACGGCTATAGAGCAATACGGATTAGCCGATGAATGCTCAATTGAAGTCCAGCCTGACGGGGCCGGTGATGACACCTATCCCGAGCCAAGAAAAATATATATAAAATACAAAAGCGCCTGGGCGGAGCCATTAAACTATCTCTCTCCTTTAGTTATGATCGAGATGGGGGCGCGTTCACTCATTGAGCCTAACACCCCGGCTCAAATTCACAGTATGGTTGAACAGCTTTTCCCGAATATCCGGACATCTCTTGTCAACAGCAACGTCTCAACAGCATTGGCATCCAAGACTTTTTTGGAAAAAGCATTTCTGATACACGAACTATTCTCCGTGGAAGGACACGGAATGAATGCCGGGAGGAAGTCAAGGCATCTATATGACCTTTCAAAGATGATGGACGAGGATTTTGCACAAGCTGCCATCAGAGATGACGCACTTTGGGAATCCATCCGGCACCACCGAGAAATTTTCACAAGCGTAAAAGAAGTAGATTATACGCCCGACATCCGAAGCAGGATAATCTTGGTGCCTCGCCATGACATTGTCAAAATCTGGGAAGCCGACTACAATACGATGAGCTCCGCAATGATCTTTGGGAAAAAGCCGTCATTCAATGATCTGATTGTGCGTATGAAGGAGCTTGAAAACAAGTTTCATAGCGTAACACTATAATATACATAATATTATGACTAATCTTCAAAATAACACACATATATTCACCAACAAAGGCGGAAATACATTAATGCGCGAATTTGAGGGTGTATTAAACAACAATCCTTCTATTAAGAACCTCGATTCTATCGTAGGCTTTCTGCGTGCATCAGGCTATTTCTCCCTCAGACCTTTCCTTGACAACATTAACAAAGCAAGGATTCTGATAGGTATAGACGTTGACAAATATGTTGCTGATGCAGCGCGTCGGGGGCAATTATTCTTTGGAGCGGACGAAGAAGTAAAAGAGGACTGTTTAAGACAGATTCGCCAAGATATCGAACACTCAGGATATAAAAAAGAAGTAGAAGACGGTATCTTTCAAATGGTACAGGACTTGATTTCAGGAAAGTTGGAATTGAGGGCTCACCCATCCAAAAAGATTCACGCAAAACTATATATACTTTATCCCGAAAATTTCAACCAATATACTCAAGGGATGATGATAACAGGTTCAAGCAACCTGTCGGGCAACGGTCTCGGAATATCAGATGAAAGACAATATGAATTCAATGTCAAATTGTCTCAATATGATGATGTTCAATTTGCAAAGACTGAGTTCGAAGAACTTTGGAAAGAAGCTGAACGTTGTGAAATTACGGCGGATGATATCAAATCCGGGATTGAACGGACCTATCTGAGAGGAGACATTTCACCGTATCAACTGTATGTCAAGATGCTGATGGAGTATTTTTCAGACAGAGTCATAGAGTCTGAGAAAGATAATCCGCTGGATATTCCGGAAGGATATTCCAAATACGATTATCAGATTGATGCCGTGATGGAAGGTTACCAGAAACTTCTGCGCTATGACGGCTTTTTCCTAGCCGATGTCGTCGGCCTTGGAAAAACTGTCATTGCTACAATGATCGCAAAGAAATTCCTCACGGAAAACGGACGAGACGACACAAAAATACTCGTTGTGTACCCTCCTGCAGTTGAGCAGAACTGGAAAACTACATTCAAAGATTTTGGGATAGACAAATACACGAAATTCATTACAAACGGCAGCCTCAATAAAGTTCTTGACGAAGAGAATTATGATTATTGGAATGCGGACGAATATGACCTTATCCTCGTTGACGAGGCACACAAATTTCGTTCTCATACCACAAATGCATTTGAGCAGTTACAAGAAATATGTAAAATGCCAAGAATCAATCAAGGACATATTAAAGGCTACAAAAAGAAGGTGATGCTCATTTCTGCCACTCCTATGAATAATTCACCGGCTGATATCTACAATGAGATTCTTTTATTTCAAGACCCACGCCATTGTACTATCGATGGCATAACTAATCTTACAGCATTTTTCAGTCCTCTTATAAAAGAATTCAAGAGATTGAAAGGAGAGAACACATATGAATTATCAGAATTCAAGAAATTGGCAGAACAGGTAAGAGATAGAATAATCAAACCTTTAACGGTAAGGCGTACAAGGACAGATATAGAAAGTATTACCCGCTACAACAAGGATGTAAATGGTTTCCCGAAAGTAGAACGCCCCATTGAAAGCCGGTACGAACTGAATGAGCATTTAGCTGACCTGTTTGAAAAGGCAATGGTGACTTTGACAAAAGAACTCACCTATGCCCGTTACCAGGCAATAGCATATCTCAAACCTGAAAGTTCAAACGGATTATATGACAATGCCGAAACCATCAGCCGTTCATTGGCTGGCATCCGCAAAAATGGGCTTGTAAAACGGCTTGAAAGTAGTTTCAAGGCATTTCAGGTATCCATAAACAATTTCCTGCAGGCAAATCAGAATATGATAGATATGTTCGAGAATGATAAAGTATTCATCGCTCCGGATATGGATATCAACAACCTGATAGCCAAAGGATTGAGCGAAGAAGAGATAGAAGAAAAACTCAATGCCAAAGCTGTTGACAATCCAAAAAATGCAAAGTTTAGTGCAAAGGATTTCAAACCGGAGTATATTGAATTGCTTAAAAAGGATCAGGCAATCCTTGAGAAAATGTGCTTTGATTGGGAGGAAGTCTCGGACGATGACGATTCCAAGTTTTTTAAGTTCAGTGAATTGCTTAGAAAAGAACTTTTCAAGAAAGAATTGAATCCACAGCAGAAATTAGTAGTCTTCTCCGAGTCTGTCGACACGGTTGAATATCTTGCTAAACGCATTAAAAGAGAGGATGTACTTGTTATTACAGCCAAGAACCGCAATGCTCTGTTCAAGACCATCCGTGAGAACTTCGATGCAAACTACAAAGACAAACACGACGAATACAATATCATTCTCACCACAGATGTACTCGCTGAAGGTATAAACCTGCACCGTTCAAACATTATAGTAAACTACGACACCCCGTGGAATTCGACTCGATTGATGCAAAGAATCGGGCGCGTGAACCGTATCGGCTCGGCATCTAAGCACATTTACAACTATGTTTTCTACCCATCCAAGA
>CABQAB010000119.1 GCA_902461985.1 uncultured Bacteroidales bacterium
TTCTTATAAAATCGCCAGCACGCGGCGGCAGGCGGCGTCCACATAGGACAGAGGGATTGCACCGGCTTCTATCTGAGTGCGCAGAGTCTTCACATAACCCTCGCTCATCATGTCCATATCCGTTCCCGCCGACAAGGCAAGCGCACTCGCTTCCGCAAGGTCTCCAAGTCCGTGGCGGACAAGTTCTCCGACGGCATTGTAGTCGGACACCACAACCCCGTCAAAGCCCCACTGGCTGCGGAGCAGGTCTTCCAGCAGCCAGCGGTTGCCGCTTGAAGGCATACCATTCACGTCGTTGAACGAAGTCATGACTGACGCCGCTCCGGCCTCGACCGCAGCACGGTATGGCGGAAAATATTCGTTGTACATCCTTGCAAGGGACATATCAGTCTCCCGGTAATCCCTGCCGGCCTCCACCGCCCCGTAAAGGGCGAAATGCTTGAAACAGGCCAGGATTTCATCAGCTTCTTCCAGATTGCCCTGTATGCCCCTGACCATGGCGGAAGCGTAGACTGACCCGAGATAGGGGTCTTCTCCCGCACCCTCGACGCAACGTCCCCAGCGCCCGTCCCTGCTGATGTCCACCATTGGGGCATACAGCCAGTCGATACCGTCCGAAGACGCCTCGGAGGCCATAATCCTCGCCGTCTTCTCCATCAGTCCGGGATTCCAGGTCGCCGCAAGTCCTATAGGGACAGGAAAAGTCGTACGGTAGCCGTGTATGACGTCCGCCCCGAAAAGAAGAGGAATGCCGAGACGGGATTCCTCCACGGCCACACGCTGCCACTCCTTCAGCAATTCCTTGTCATGCAGCCCGAAAAGGCTGCCGACCGCAGAACCCTGTACCTTTTCCAGCACATTCCGGCTCATGACACTGCCTGTAACATCACCATGCGGCGCAACTAAGACATTGAGCTGTCCTATTTTCTCGTCAAGCGTCATCTCGGACATAAGTTCATCAACCCTGCTTCCCTTTCCAGGTGAACATGACAAGGCAAGAGAGAGCGACAGGGCGATGCCGCAAAAAGTGGCAGTTTTTTTCATTTGACAATCAATTGAGTTAATCTGACAAATATAAGAAAAAACATTAACGGGTTTCAATGAAGATGTACGAATTGACTTCAAGGAAAAGTTCAGCCTTGCCGTCAATGATATGGACCGGGACTTCGGTGTGAAGATGATTCTTGTCAGTAATGTGTCCGACGGCCTCACGTATCCGGCATCCACGGAAATCCACCGTAACCCGTACCGGAGCGACAGGGTCGCGGTCGTCCGTATAGTAGGTTATGAGGGCCGCGTTCCTGCCGTCCTCTCCTTTCGCTGCCGTCACGTAGATATCCTCCAGCCCGCCGGCCGTGCTTCTGACCTGAGTGCCGAGAGCGAGCAGTTTTTTCCACGAATACATCGCGTAATATGCAGGGAGAGGTTTTGACGTGGAAAAGGCGAAAAGGCCGTTGAAACCTGTGCCTGGGCGTGCGTCATAATACATCAGCATATCCGCCGGGCCGTCCTGGCAGACCGACATCACCGCAGCGGTGAAGGCTGCCCCCTTATGGGACTGTACGGTCTCAAGGGTATAGACGAACTCGTCAGTCCAGTTGGAAAGATAGTTCCATTCGTCAAGTATCATTTCCACGTCGCCATATCCGTAGCGGTCGAGCAGTTCCTTCATCAGGGCGTTCTTTTTCTGAAAGGCCCCGGCCGTACCCGCATAGAGGTGATAGGAAAAGAAATCGAGCCCGACCCTTTTGGATGACATATATTCAAGGAAACGCTCAGCCCACTCATTGTCCTCGCACAGGGCCGGACCTCCGAATTTGAGTTCTGGAAAACACTTCTTCAGATGGCGGTATGCAGTCTCATAGAAACGGAAGAAATCGGTGTCGCTGCCGTTCCATGTAGGGGAATCGTTGCGGAGATGACGGCCGGCACGGTGCCCGAGGTCAGGCTCGTTCCAGATTTCCCAGTACTCTATGCCCATATTGAAACCGTCAGCCCAGCCGTAGTTGTAGTGAAGTACAATATGTTCACAGATGCGTGCCCATTTCCTGAAATCTGCAGGAGGCATCACATCGTATTTCTTCGGCCAGTGCTCGATTGACTGTCCGAGACGGTAAAAGACCTTGGTGCCGCTCGCCTGTATTTCCTTGAGCAGCTTGTCCGTCAGCGTAAAATCGTATGAGCGCGGGTCTTCCTCGTCCGCGCTGAAATCAGGAAAGACACAGCTGACGTCCACCGTATGTGCCCAGTCACGGCGGATCGGAGCATCATGCAGACGGGCATAAGGGAATCCGGCGTCGGAATAGGCTCTGAAGTTGCCGCTTTTCTGGACTTTCTTCTCCACCACCGGACCGTTATTGACGGCATTCATCAGCTTGATTTCACCGACTTCCTCACTGAAATCGATTTCAATCTGGGCGAATGAGGAAAGACAGGCGGACAAACCTGCGGAGAGCAGAAGCAAGCGTTTTCTGTTCATAAGGTACATTTTATCAATTCAACAAATTTAACATAAATTTCGGCCAAAGACGATCGTTTTTCAGGTTTATCGCCCTTTGGAAACATTCTTTCGCCCGGTCCTTCTCTCCAAGCCCGAGATAGCCGAAGCCGCAGAGTGTATATGCCTCTGTGTTGATGCCCTCTACGGTAAGGCTGGAAGTTCCCTCAGCACCATAGAAACTCACTATGTCCTCGACTATGGCGGACTTTCCGTCCTCCACCAATTCAGAGTAAATCCCCGCCGCCTCGGACTTTCTGCCGAGACGTTCAAGGGCAAGAGCCTTCCAGTAACGGCAGAAAGAGGATTTGGTGTCCACTTCGGAGGCCATTCTGTAGTATTTCCCGGCTGTGGAGGACTTGCCCATCCTGCTGTAGGAGTCAGCAATGAAGCAATATGCCTGGGCATCCCTCGGACTTCTTTCATCCACGAGGAAGACCTGATGGTTGGCAGGGTAGTCGAAAGATTTTTCATACAGGGCTATGGCCCCTTTATAGTCCCCTGCCTCCGCCTTTTCATATCCGGCACAGAGCAGCGCATCCACATAGATTTCATGGAAGGACGCGACCCCCTCCCGGGTAGGGAAATAGCAGTTTTCGAGCAGGTCCAGGACATAGTCATAGTCCCCTACGAAAGTTCCGGTCACGACTTCCTGGGCAAGAGGATAATAACGCTTCACGGCCGTAGCATGGTGGGATTTGAGTATATCGTAACGCCTGCCCACGTCCTCGCCTGCGGCCTCAAGCACATGATCCTGCTCCTCAAGATACAACGCGCTGTCAGGATTGATGGCCACCGCCTTCTCATAGCACCGGGCTGCCTCAGAATAGTCTTTGACATAGAGCCAGTTGTACCAGCCGAGGTTTCTCCACGCAAGGTCCATCTGCGGATTGAGTTCCACACAGCGTCTCCATTGCTCAGCCGCGGCATCCTGCTGACGGTTGTAGAGGAGACATCCGAGATAGTAGTAAGGCTTGTCGCTATCCGGGCATATCTCCTTCGCCTTTTCAAGGACGGGAACCGTTTCAAGTCTGAACGGGTTGCAGTAGTCCACCGGCATCGCGAGAGCCGATTCGTACATGGCCCTGTCGTCATTCAGATAGCCCAGCCACATCTTTACGGTAGGATAGGCTCTAAGGGCATCCGCCTCTTTCAATATGGCTACTGCAGTGTCCCTGAAACCGTTGTGGAGATACTGTATGGCAAGTTCAAGATAGTCCTCGACTTCTCCGCCCATGAGTCCGGAATGTTCCGAACATCCTTTGATTAGGTCGAGTTCATAGGTCGAATAGATGTTGAGCGGGTCTTTTTCAAGTATGCCTTCGAGAATGGCGACAGCCTCGGAGGTCCGTCCTTCAGTCCGCAGGATTGTGGCCTTGAGGTTCAGCGCGTTCCAGTTGTTCGCATTGTTGGACAAGGCCTCGTCAAGACGTTCCAGAGCATTCGCATAGTCCTTTCTCCCGGAATACATCTGCGCAAGCTGGTAGTTCGCGGCGGAATTATAGGAGAAATTCCACGTCGCACGGTAAAGCGTATCCATGGCCGCCTCATATTTTCCCTGGGCTTTCAGAATGAGACCGAGATTGTACATGGCCTCGCAGTCGGCAGGGCGGGTGTAGTCATGCGTCTGGCGTCTTATCGCCCTGCGGAAGCAGGCCGCCGCCCTGTCATATGCCCCGTTCTTGCGCAGGATGACGCCCAGCTGGGTGTTGGCGCGGGTGTCGCCCGGGTCCCTGCGGAGCACTTCGAGGAAATAGTCGGCAGGGTCCACGAAAGGATTGTGGAACTGCAGGTTGCGCAGACCCACGAAATAACATTCCTCATTGTTCTCTATCTCGTGCGGACGGCGCGGACGCTCCACGATTTCAGGCAGCGGCTTGTCATAGCCGCTTTCACGTCTCGGAGTATAAGAGAGGACGTTTTCGTCCCCTTTGCGCAGGTTTACGGTTATCTCATAAGGGGCAAGCCCTGCGTCAATCTTCACCGTTTCGATGAAAGGTTTGTCCGGAGATATGTCCATAGTCCTGCTCAGCAGCACCTTGTCCTCTGAAACCAGTTCCAAGGTCATTCCCTTCTCCGCCTCAGTGGCGTTCACCCCGATACGGTACCGGTCTTTTCCCAAAGGCTCGAAATTCATGGCTGCCCGCCTGTTCCCGGCCTTCACCCCGCCTATGTCGCGGATGCCGTAGAAATACTGCGTGAACTGCTTGACCTCATAGGGCTTGTTCCAGTTGTAGTCCGGCTGGTTGTCGGAATACGCGCCCATCATGAGTTCGATGTAATGCCCCGAATTGTCCGTAAGTATCTTGGTGTCCCACATTGAGTTGGGCCCCCAGAGCCAGAATTTGCCGCCCTTGTTGATATGGTGGTTTCCGGTAATCATCGTTCCAGCCTTCGCACCATGGTCATATCCGGCTATGAAATCCTCCTTCAGGTCGTATGCGAACATGGAATTGGACATGAAATGGTTCTTCCACCATGAGGCATCCACGTTGTTGCGGTAAAACTGCATGTCGTTGAACGGCTCGTGAGTGACTGGCCAGTGGGCGAACCAGTTCTTGCAGTGGAAGGTTACGAAATCCACGCTCTGCGGGAATATAATCTGGTAATTCTCATCCACTTTGGTCGAGACATTGGACCAGTAGAGAAAAGAATTGTCGTCAGGAGTCGAATTGAAAAGACGCCCGTTCACCTCTATATAGGATTTGCCAGGGTGAAGGGTTATCCCTATGGCCCACTGCATTCTGTGGCGGAATTCCACCTCACCGACCCATATAGTCGCGCTTCCGTCAGCGTTTTCAACAATCCTGCAGTCCACAGGCAGATTGGTGGTGTTCCGGTGATGATGGAACACGTTCCACTCAACGCCGCCGGAAATCCATGAGCCGAGCATGCCCACATTTGCAGGTTTCACGACTTCGTTATGATAGAATATATCATAGCCGTCCGTCTTGTCCACGGCATAGAAAAGCCGTCCTCCAATTTCAGGAAGCACGCAGAGTTTCACATATTCGTTCTCAAGATAGAGCGCGGTGTATGTGCGGTCCTCCTTCAGACGTTCCATGTTTTCGTCCACCACATACATATTGTCATCGAGGACATAAGGATAGACGCTTCTTCTGGCACGCTGGTAGGACCAGTCACGTTCGAATATGGGCGCAACCTCCGCCGGGGAGCCTGTATAGGCCGGCATATCGAGTGTCCCTTTCCAGGCCTTCACCCCGCCCTCCTGCGAGAAGGCGGGGGAAAGGAAAGAGAAAAGAAAAATTGTCGCAACGAGTATTCTCTTCATGTCAAAATGATTATTCAGCCCATGTACAGCCGGTGACCGACGGCTTGTAGGTGAAATGTCTGTTTACACAAAGGAAGTCCTCGAAGTTGTCTGCATTGATTGTCTCCGGAGTGCCGTTTACGCTTATGCTTCCTCCAGTCTTCACATCGGAAATGCTTGTGTTGCCGTCCGTCCTTATGCAGCCGATTACAAGTCCGTAGCTCCATAGGCTCGGAGAGGTGACTTTCTTTACATAGACCTCAGGTCTGGACTCTCCCCCTGAAACGGTCACGTTCGCAAGGACGAAACCTATGAAGCCTCCGGCAGGTCCGGAAATATTGGATTCGTACGATGCGACCTTGCCAGTCGATACGCAGTCCGTAAGATTGGCGTTACGAACCATTCCGACAAGACCTCCGGTCACATAGGGGTTATTGACCACATTGTATCCGGCATAAATTTCACCGCTGTTCCGGCAC
>CABQAB010000120.1 GCA_902461985.1 uncultured Bacteroidales bacterium
CCTTTTCGAGGCCACGGCAGTTGCGGCCGCCATTTCCACAGGAGCGTCCCCGGAACTTGAAGCTGCCGCCGGCCGTTTCGCTGCTAATTTAGGATATGCCTTCCAGATCAAGGACGACATTTTGGACTACTGCGGAACATCGACGGTCGGGAAGCCGCTTGGAGTGGACCTGAAAGAGAGGAAAATCACCCTGCCGCTGCTCGGAGCACTCGCAAATTCGCCGGAGGACGAAGCCGTAGTGAGGAAAATGGTGAGGGAAATCCCCGAAAATGAAGAAAATGTCGGGAAACTGATGGAGTTCGTGCATGAGCACGGAGGGATAGAATATGCCGACACCAAACTGACGGAATTTGTGGACGCGGCCGTAGCGGAATTGGAGGCTTTCAACGACTGCAAGGAAAAGGAAATATTGAAGGAGCTCGCCCGGTATACGGCGCAGAGGAACAAATAGCCGGGAGACAATCCGGTGAAAGGGAAAACGATGAAATTTTCGGAAATCATAGGCAATGCACAACTGAAACAGACTCTCGTGTCCATGGCGGACAGCGGGAGAGTGCCTCATGCCGTTCTGCTGTACGAGAACGACGGAGGAGGAGCCGTGCCCATCGCCCTTGCTTTCCTGCAATATCTCAACTGCCGCAACAGACATGACGGAGAAGCCTGCGGCGTATGTCCGGCCTGCCGTCAGGCGGCAAAACTGATTTATCCGGACACCCATTTTGTGTTTCCGGTGAACAAAAGCACCAAAGTCAAGACAGACAAGCCTGTTTCGGACTCCTTTATAGAATACTGGAGGGAACTTGTGCTCGGCAATCCTTATTTCAGGGAGGAAAACCTTCAGGAAGCCCTCGGAATAGAGAGCAAAAAAGGGGAAATAGCCCTGCAGGAAGCCAAGAACATAATTTCCATCATGTCTTTGACGCCGATTTCGGACGGATACAAGGCTGTACTCTGCTATCTTCCGGAAAAGATGAACCAGACAGCGGCGAACAAACTGCTTAAACTGGTAGAAGAACCGCCTGAGAAATCAGTCTTCATATTCATCACCCACGCTCCTGAGAAAATGATGCAGACAGTCTTTTCCCGGTGCCAGAGCATGAGAGTCCTGCCTTTGACGCGCGAAGAGACGCAGTTGGCTGGCGGGAAAGCGGCCCGGGACGGAGAACTGGCTGACATAGCCGCCGAAATGCTGCGCTCGTGTGTGGACAAAAACCTGCTCGGGGCTTTGGCTGCCGGAGAACTGGCCGCCGCCCTTCCTTCGAGAGAAAGACAGAGGGACTTCTGCCAGACGTTGGGAGAGTGTCTGCGCGGAATTTTCCTCATTCAGAACGGCCAGGAAACTTTGGCGGAACTTTCTGGGGAAGACCGGGAACTTTGCTCGCAGGTGGCGGCAAAGGCAAACACGGCATTTTGTCAGAAAGCCATGGCCGCAATCGACCGCACCGCCTCCCTATTGGACAGGAACGTTAACTCGAAAATCCTTTTCTGCGATCTTGCAGACAGGATTTTCGTCTCAGTAATATGAAAAAAATAAAGTGCATCAATAGAAATAAGATTTTTGAGGATAGATGTCTTTTCGAAAAAGGAGTTTGCCGGTGGCAAATGACTGATGAGAAAAGGCATATAGACCAAAAAGATATTTATTAGTGAGGCAGGTTAGTTTTTGAAGATTACTCAATATAACGCCGCAAGGCACAAAAGATTATGGATAACTCAAACGAATCAAAAAAATACGACTGCTCAAGAGGGTGCACCGTAGAGCGTAACGACGAGGGAGAACTCAACTGCGGGTATCGTCCGGGCTGCTGCAAGATGGAAGTCTATGACTGGCTTTCAGGCGTGGCTCAGGAACAGTACAGCGACTATTTCGAGGTGCGTTTCAAGAACACCCGCAAAGGAATCTACTACAATGCCTCCGGACAGAGTCTCAAGCAGGGTGACTTTGTAGTCGTAGAGGCAACCACAGGCCACGACCTCGGCATCATAACCCTTGAAGGAGCAGTGGTGGCAAAGCAGATGCAGAGCCGCAGAATCAATCCGGAGACCGCAGAACTGAAAAAAATCTACAGAAAGGCCAAGGTCTATGACATAGAAAAATGGAAGGAAGCAATCGAAAGGGAGCAGGACACGATGATACGGGCCCGTGAAATTGCTGCAGAACTCGGTCTTGAAATGAAAATCGGAGATGTAGAGTTCCAGGGAGACGGCACAAAGGCAATTTTCTACTACATTGCGGACGGGCGCGTTGATTTCCGCCAGCTTATCAAAGTCTTTGCTGAAGAATTCCGCATAAGAATCGAGATGAAGCAGATCGGAGCCCGGCAGGAAGCAGGACTCATAGGCGGATTAGGCGTATGCGGCCGTGAACTGTGCTGCTCGAACTATATTTCCTCCTTCCAGTCCATATCCACATCGGCAGCAAGAATCCAGGACCTCTCCCTCAATCCGCAGAAACTGGCAGGTCAGTGCGGCAAGCTCAAGTGCTGCCTCAACTACGAGATTCCGTCATATATGGACGCCCAGTCCCGCATTCCGAAAGTCCTCAATCCGCTTGAGTTCAAGGATGGTCTGGCATACCTGATGAAAACCGACATTCTCCGGGAAGTGATGTTCTTCTCCTACGACAAGTTCTCACAGGCGAATATGTTCCCGCTCTCTGCAATCGAGGTGCGTGAAATACAGCGTCTTAACAGGGAGGGTATCAAGCCGGATTCCATCAAGACGGAAGACGAGCCGGTTGCGCCTGAATTCGTGACTTCAGTAGGAGACGACAGCATAAGCCGTTTCGATGAAGCCCGCCGCAAGAAGAAAAACAACCGCAGGAAAGGAGGGCCTAACCGTAACAGGGGCTCAAGGCCTCAGCCTGATGGTGAAAAGTCTCAACAGAAAGGTGAAAAGCCTCAACCGACAGGCGAAAAACAGGAATAATGGGAAAAGACAAACTCCGCAAATTCAGGGAAAACGAGACTTTCCGCTGCCTTGTACAGCCCTCCGCAGACGAACTGCTTGATCCGGAAGCAGGAGGAGGGGCTGTCAGGGACTATCGTCTGAAAGGCCGCTGGGCGAGGGATTTTTTCGGAAATGACAACCCCATAGTCATAGAACTCGGTTGCGGCAAAGGGGATTATACAGTCGCCTTGGCACTCCGGAATCCGGAAATCAATTTCATAGGCATAGACATCAAGGGCGCAAGACTCTGGAAAGGGGCGAAATACGCCACGGAAAACAATCTGCCGAACGTCGCCTTCATCCGCACCCGCATCGAATTCATCGAAGCCCTTTTCGGCAAGGGAGAGATTTCGGAGATATGGATTACTTTCGCCGATCCGCAAATCGGCAGGGAAAAGAAAAGGCTGACCTCCCCTCTTTTCCTGAACCGCTACCGCAGTTTCCTCAAACAAGGAGGAATCATACACGTCAAGACAGACAGCCTCTATCTCCACGCCTATTCAAAGGCCGTCGCTCAGCAGAACCGGCTCGGAATCATAGCCTGCGCATCCGACCTCTACGGCAGGGACCGGGAGTCTATCTGCAGCAGCGCTCTGGATTCAATCTGCGGACAGAAAGCAGTGGAAGCCTTGTTTGAAGTGCAGACTTTTTACGAAAAACACTTCCTGGCACAGGGATATGCCATCACCTATCTCGCCTTCCTCATCGACCACGAAGGAGTATATAATAGCCCCGACTGGGATGAAGATTCCTACAAAGGCGAAAACCACCAGGCTTTTTCAGTAACATTACAATAATGTCCCGGACTGTCATGATATTGCCCGGACTGTCCGGACCGGCGTAAATGGCAAATTGAAGTCGTTGCTGCAACGGTGGGAAGTCATTCTGCATCTTGATAGAGTTTTTAATGATTCTGTCAAACATGAAAACCTGTCATCTTTTTATTCTCTCCGCAGCAGCGCTACTCCTGTCACAGGCTGCATCCGGAAGAAGCCGCATTCCTGACAATCTGGAATATGCCTACAACCACACGCTGGAATTCACGTCAGGCGTAAGCGGAATGCCATACACACTCACAGGAGATGTGAAAAACGCCATGGGCATGGCCGGCGGAGGCAATTTCACTTTCCGCTACACCGGATTCTTCAACAAAAACTGGGGACTCTTCGTTTCAATCTTTTCGGATGTAGTTTCAGCTGACGAGAACAATTTCTTCACCGTAGCAAACCGCGCCGACGGAAATCGGTACAAATATACCACAGGGCGTTATTACTACAACACGAATCTCGACAACAGCCTCGGCGGCGGTCTGGTCGGCGTCACCTACCGTTACGATTTCGGCAATGCTTCAGTAAGACCTCGTTTAGGATTAGGCGCGTCAGGCTTTTCCTACTCAATATCCCCATACGAAAGATTCAACCGCACCGACAATGGAGAACTGCCTGTAAGAATCGCCTACAGCCCTGTCACTCCGCAAAAAGATTTCATTATCAGCGAAAGCGACTACTACGGAGGCGACACAGCTTTCACCTGCTATGCCGGATGTCAGATTCTGTATACTTTCCGCAACACTTTTTTCATTTCCGCCGAATTGTCAATGAAGACATTCTGGATACCTGACATGGGACTCGAAAAAAGGACATATAAAGGCGAAAGCGCATATAATCCGGACAATTGGGCGGAAGCCGTCTACCAGTACGACTACAAAGACAGCTACAGCTACGGCGACAGCTACACCGCAACGGAAGCACGCCTGCCATGGATGATGTTGAACGCAAGCATAGGAATCGGCTGGAATTTTGGAAGAAGCCGTTCACGTAAATAAAGACCCACAAGTTATGAAAAAGATAATATTTGCATTGTTCATGCTGCTTACGGCAGTTTCATGCGCTTTAAGTTACGATAACGGCGGTGTGGAACCATCGCCTTCAAGGTCAGACTACCTTATGACAGTAGTCAACAGCAGCAAGGAATCTACAGTCTGGATTATTCCGGAATACAGGGAAGCCGCTCCGGGAGAACTGCCGGACGAATTGACAGCGAGTGAGGAGGCTGCGGTAATCAAACTTGAACCGGCATCGGCTCAGGAAGTCTATGTAAATCATAACGGCATCATACATCCGACCGAGACATATAAAACTGATGCCAGCGTAAAGATTTATGTAATAGAGACTTCCGTGTACAGCACAAAGACTTTGAACGAAATCCGCACCGGCAGACTCTGGCTCAAGCAGTTCAGCCTCACTGTCGACGACCTCATCGCCGCTGACCGCAAAGTCGTGTATTCCGAGTAGTCTGCGCTGCAATATTGAACTCAGCCAAACACAGCTGAAAGTCTATATCCTCTCCATCTCGCGCCTCAGGTCCTTTTCCTTGATCGAGGCGCGTTTGTCGAACTCCTTCTTGCCTCGTGCGAGCGCAATAAGGAGTTTCGCATATCCGTTGTCCGCAATAAACAATTTACTGGCGATGATTGTCAAACCCTTTTCCTTGACCGCCCGCTGCAGCTTGTTGAGTTCCTTCCCGTTCAACAGAAGCTTGCGGTCCCTGCGCGGGTCATGCTTGCCCCAGCTGCCCCACCAGTACTCCGCGATGTGCATATTCTTGACATACAGCTCGTTGTTGTTGAAATAGCAGAAAGTATCCACAAGAGACGCCTTTCCGGCTCTTATGGACTTGATTTCAGTGCCTGTAAGCACTATTCCGGCAACAAAAGTCTCGATGAACTCGAAATCGAAAGAGGCTCTTCTGTTCTTTATTTCAACATTGCTTTTCGCTTTGGGCATATAATCATGTTTTTGAGTATGCAAATGTAATGTTTTTCAACGGTTCTTAGTATCCTTGTAAAACCTTTTTCACTATGCCGGGGCAAGAAAAGTGGCAATAATATTTTGCACATCCGTTTTATGTGTGTATCTTTGCAGCCGGAATATGTGGAGAGATTTGTCTGCTTGCAACCACTCGAAAAAATGCTAAAATCGTCAGGAAAGCCTGGATGGGCTTGATTGTAATCGGCTGCTCTGCATATTCTTATGCGGAGTTTTTTGTTTTTTGTCGTATATGCTGCCCGCTGCTGCGTTATGCTTCTTGCACAAAATCCTCACAACCGGAAGGTTGCTGCGGTTTTGCTCCAGTCGCAGGCCTTGCATCGGATTGCATATACAACAAAAATTATATGTACAAAATAAAGAGAAATGAACAATTACTTATTTACTTCAGAATCAGTGTCTGAAGGGCATCCTG
>CABQAB010000121.1 GCA_902461985.1 uncultured Bacteroidales bacterium
GTATATACCTCTTGTCATTGTGAACTGGCTCCCGGGACAGGAACTCGGAAATGCCACTGCAGCAGTCCTTTCCGGTCAGGTGAATCCTTCAGGAAGACTCCCGATGACCTTCCCTGTGGACTACAGGGACCACGCGTCTTCAGCCAACTATCCATTTGACTACACCTCGAAACGGAGCGACTGGGAATATGACGCGCCCGAGAGGAAAATCCGCAATCTCGGCTGGACGGAATACCTTGAAGGAGTCGATGTCGGCTACCGCTATTTCTGCACCAAGGCTCCCGTGAAAATCTCCTGGCCTTTCGGTTTCGGACTTTCCTACACTTCCTTCGAATGGTCCGATGCAGTCCTCACCCGCAAGGGCAATGACTTCTGCGTAACCCTCAGGGTGACCAACACGGGTGACCGTCCGGGCAGGGACGTGGTGCAACTCTATGCTTCCGCCCCGGAATCAGGAATGTACAAACCTGTGCGTGAACTCAAGGCCTTCGCCAAGACTCCTCTCCTTGCTCCGGGCTCTTCGGCCACCCTGAAGCTCACCTTCTCAGCCTACGACCTGGCCTCCTTTGACGAATCCCTTTCTGCATTCGTGAGCCAGGCCGGTACATACAGCCTCCAGCTGAACCGTGACGCCTCCACCATTGTAACAACCCTTCCGCTCACCCTGAAGAAGACACTCCGCTGGCCTGTCTCCCGCCCGGAATGACACTCTAGCCTGTCTTCCTGTAAATAGTAACGCAAAATTCCCCTACCAAAATAATTGAAAAAGGAACCATAGAGTTATACCCTGGCTCAATTCCTTTGAGCTATATATGAGCAGTACTTACTAAGAAGATTTGATAATGGGAGGTCTCCTTTCTTGAATCGCTCTGCATCAAGTTTCAAAATCCTTTCGTTTACAGGTTTCTTACCTTTGAACAAAGCTTTTAGATATGGAACTTCGTTTTCTTCGACAATGTTCACCTCTGTGAAGAACTGAGTGGTCCGGTAAGCATCCGACGAAATGCATATTGTATCCTGGCGGGAGCGGGTCTACCTTTGCAAAAAAGCAAATGATGACACGAGAAGAGATCGCCGCAATCGATCGGGAATGCGAGGAGCGGCACATCAGCTAGCAGGAGTATCTGGAAAGCCACGGAATAGCCAGACATCAGTACTACAGGTGGAAGCGCAGGTACCGAGAAGAGGATGAACAGTCTCTGGTTCCGGCGGGGTTCGTCCCGATGATGCCCGGGCCGTCTCCGGCCGTTCCCTCGCAGAAGGCCAGAGGCAGGCAGCAGAAGTTCCAACAGGCTCAGGAGAGCTTCCTGACGGTGGAAATCCGCACGTCCTGCGGTTCCGCCATGCGCATCCAGGGAGACATGACGGCAGCTCACCTGCGGGAGATAATATCAGCGAGCAATGTTTAGTCTGGACGGCACGGTGAAGTACTAGCTGTACAACAAGCCGGTGGACATGCGCAAGAACTTCAACGGTCTGAGCGGCATCGTGACCAACGGGATGAGCTCCAGACTCAAGGACGGCGACGTGTACATCTTCATGAATGCGAGCCGGAACATGATGAAGATGCTGCGCCGGGAGGAAGGGGGCCTCGTCCTGTATGCCATCCGGCTGGACATGGGCCGCATGAAGCCTGCTGTCCGGGCTTCCGATGACGATGTGATATCCTCCGGAATCTCCTACGAGGACATGCTCGGGATGGTGCGGTCCGCCCTCGACAGTCCGTATGTCCGCAGGATGAAGATGCTCTCGAAAAGTCTCTGAGACACGACGTGCAGGGTGACAAAAATCGGTGTTTCACTTGTGTAGAATGCCGATTTTTTGTATCTTTATACTACAGAAATTGAACGTGAAATGTCATCAAAGGATCAGGAAATATTGCATCTTCAAGCAGAACTTGCACGACTTCAGGCCGAGGTTGCCAGCCTTCAGGAGGAGAATACAGTCCTCCAGAAGAAGAGCTCGGACCTCACTCGGAAAGGTCTTGAGAATGACAAGAAGCTCCTTGAGAGGGATCAGAAGATCGAGAAGATGCAGGCGACGATCGACAGCCTCCAGAACATGATCAGAACCGATCAATAGATAGCTATTTTTTGCAAAAAAGATCATCCATGGTAACAAGACGTTGGATACGGTTACTATATTGATTTTCATTTAGCCCGTAGGTAGTTATCAACGTCATCTGAGGGTTCTTCTTCCCCTTGGTCAATTCTGTTACTGCAGCAATCTTGTTCCTTAGTGAGGCATCATAATTCTTGTCAATAGTGAATTCACCGATGGAGAACTTCATTTCACATATATTTATTACTCTATCAGCTCTGTCTATAATCATGTCAATTTGTGCTCCCTTGCTTACAGCTCCTTCCTCACTTCTCCACGGGTAGATCTCAGTATGCACTCCACTGATGCCAAGAGCAGACCTTATCTCGTTTTGATGAACAAAGCACACATCTTCAAAGGCAAGCCCTCTCCATGCATTCAGTTTAGGAGAGTTCTGGTTATCCTGCCAGAATGTCCTGTTAGTGGTTGGGGGCTTCCGTACGAAATTAAGATAGAACAGGCAGAACAAGTCTGTAAGTTTATAGTATGCCTCTTTATTTGAACCTTTGAAGTTGTAATATGATATGATTAAATCGCTCTTTACTAGTGCCTTGATCATATTGCTTAGTGTTCCGCCACGTGACATGCCTACAGCTTTAGCAATATCTTCCTGTGTCGCTCCATATCGGTTTTTGCTCAGAAATTCGACAATCTTTCTGTACTTATCGTTGTCGCCGAACAATGATGTGAATAACTTGTCGAATTCATCCTCGAGTTTTCCGCCCTGACTGAAAAGCAGTGAATCGATATTTTGAGCAAGTGATCTACCTTTTTCTATGTATGACATATAGTAGGCGACTCCTCCTAGAATCATATAGGATTGAAGAATATCATACCTGTCCATCATGACTCCACGTGACTTGTAGTACTCCTCACATTCACTTAAAGTAAACGGGTGTATATGCATTTCTTTGGTGGTCCTGCCATATAAACCTCCTTGGTTATGAATGAGTTTATCCAACATCCAGGTTGTCGCGCTTCCGCAGGCGATGAGCAGAAGATTGTGCTTTCCGGATCCATAGTCGTTCCAGAAGTGTTCAAGAGCTGACATGAATCCTGCTCGTGGAGTATCCATCCACGGCATCTCGTCGATAAATGCAATGACTTTCTCGCCTGCTTTCTTTGATTCTATAAGTTCCCTGAGTCTGTCGAATGCCTCGAACCAATCTGAAATCGGACTATCGTTTTTATGTCCATATCTGACAAGTGATTTCTTGAACTCTGCAAGTTGAGCCTTATACAGAGCATCCGGATTGATATCCTTGAGTTCAAGTGGGGACAGTGCAGTGTGCTTGAATGAGAAGGAATCATCAAAGTACTCGCGTATCAGAAAAGTCTTACCAACTCTTCTTCTTCCATATACAGCGAGGAATTGTGCAGTCTTCTCACTTCTGAGGTTATGCAACATCCGCATCTCCTCTTTTCTTGCTATGATAAGATCTCTCATGATTAATGTTATTTAGCCACAAAGATATAAAAATATTTTACATGGCTGAATAATGCGGCTTGAAAACTTCTGGTATTTTTGAGTGAAGCCGGGTACAGTTTCAGACTTATGCTCTGAAACTCTTCTTTGCAAATCATTCGTTACACCAATATAAATTGCACCCTTGTTGTTGGATGACATTATATAAACATGGTATTCATTGTACATATCAGCTAATTTTGGTTTTAGATCTTTCGACTTCGGTGCTACGCACCTACGCTCAAGATGACATCAGAAGAATGCTCAGGATAACATCAGAAAAATGCTCTGAATGACATTAGATAAATGCTCAAGATGACAGTTACCTGCGGCGGAACTCCGACGGTGACATCCCGGTCTTTTTCTTGAAATGGGTCGCAAAGTATTCCGGGTTCTCGAAGTGGAGGATGATCGAGATTTCCTTGACGGAGGCATTGGTGCCCCTGAGCATTTCCTTGGCACGGTGGAGACGGAGATTGATGAAATACTGTGCCGGGGACATTCCTGTGTATTCCTTGAACAGATGACGGAAAGATGCATAATTTACTCCTAAATGCACTGCTACGTCCGGCATGCTGATATCTGCTTCGACTGATTCCTGCATGAAAGCCTTCGCGGAATCCACCATGCGCCGTTCATCTTCGCCAGCATGAAGCCTGTTGTTACGGTCGCGCATGAACACGAGGCCGAGGATGTGGTTCACGATTCCGGCCAGAAGCTGCTGGAAATAGGGCTCCTGGCGGCTTGCCGTACGGATAGCCTCAATGTAGAGTTCGATGATTTTCTCGCTGTAGCCAAGGCTGAACATCGGCTCGCTGACCGAAAAAAAGCCCTCTTTCACTCGGCTGTCAATGTTTTTACCGCTGAAACCTATCCAATATTCGGTCCAGCCGGTGCGCGGATTAGGGGAATATGAATGCCATTCACCGGGGAATAGCAGGAACATATCCCCGGAGCTGACTTTATGCCTGCCGCCATGCTCAGTCACTAAAGTGCCCTCTCCGTCTATGATATAGAGGAGCTGGTATTCGGTCAGAACCCTTCCGTTGGAAGGATTGAACATATACTCGGGATTGTGTTTGTGAGGAGGATATTCTTCTCCCGGTGAAATCTTCTGGAAGCCTGTGGAATTGATTGTCAGGCCCCATTTTTCATCCAGCTGATTCCGGGCTATATATTTTATTCTGTCCTCCATAACCTCTACTTTTTGTCAAAGATATTCAATTTTTCACTTCTTTCAGAATTTCTATTAAATAGTTGATATAAATTCCAAAAAACATAGGTTATCAGGATGCTGCATAGTCTATATTCGCGACTGATATGTCAGGTTTAAATAAACTGATAACACTGAACTGATGGAAAACCATACATTTTTTACAGTCGATCTGGGGGCGACGAGCGGCAGGACCATACTTGCGAGTTTCGATGGCTGCAGAATGGAAATGACAGAGCTCACCCGTTTCGACAATCCCATTATTCCTCTCGGAGGACATCTTTTCTGGGATATCGCACATCTTTACAATGAAATCCTCAAAGGCCTGAGACTTGCGGCCAAGACAGGGGAGAGAATCGATTCCATAGGCATAGACACATGGGGCTGCGACTTTGTCTGCTTCGGCAGGGACGGACAGCTTCTTGGACTGCCTTATTGCTATAGAGATCCCCACACGGACGGTGCCCAGGAACGGTTTTTCAGGAAAATGCCGTCTGATGAACTATATGGCAGGAGCGGCATTCAGTTCATGAATTTCAATTCGGTATTCCAGATAGACACTCTGAAAACAGAAGGCTGCCAGGCCTTGGAAGCGGCTGAGAAAATCCTCTTCATTCCGGATGCACTGTCCTATATGCTTACGGGGGAGGCGGTCTGTGAATATACAGTAGCTTCAACTTCCCAGCTTCTGAACTGCAGTGAACGTGAAATCGACCCGGCAATACTGTCAGCCGTCTGCATGGACAGGGAGAAATTCGGCAGAATGGTCACTCCGGGAACGGTGATAGGGAAACTCTCGACTCAGATTCAGGAACACACAGGCCTTGGTGAGGTTCCCGTCGTGGCCGTGGCGGGGCATGACACCGCATCCGCAGTTGCCGCCGTACCTGCCTTGAACCCCGATTTCGCATATCTCAGTTGCGGGACATGGTCGCTTTTAGGAATAGAATCGCCTCATCCTATCATATCTGAAGAGAGTTACGCCAATAATTTCACCAACGAAGGAGGTGTTGACGGAACAATACGCTTCCTGAAAAACATCTGCGGAATGTGGATCTTCGAACAGTGCCGGAAAGAGCTTGCAGACGCTCCTGACGACATCGTGGAACTCATATCTTCATGTTCCACAACTTCGTTCGACAGCCTCATAGACCCTGATGCAGAATGTTTTGCCCATCCTTCTTCAATGAAAAACGCAATTGACGGATACTGCAGGACTACAGGACAGGCTGTTCCAGCATCAGCTGCCGAATACTGCCGCTGTATCTTCGCCAGCCTCGCCCTCAGATGCCGTCAGGTGACCGGACTGCTCAGGGAAATGTC
>CABQAB010000122.1 GCA_902461985.1 uncultured Bacteroidales bacterium
CCACAATACACAGATAAAGACAGCCGCGACAGATGAGGCTGCGGCAAACCAAATGATACGATGACGGAAAATCTTTCTCTTCTCAGCAATGACACGTCCTTCCACATCCAGCCACATCGCATCCAGCTCTTCCGAAGCCACATGTTTCTCATTGTGTCTTGCATATTCGAGCAATCTACGAGCAACGACGAAAAAATTATGTCTATCCTTTTCCATTGTTTTAGCGTTCTATGTATCTAAAACGGAAAAGTGCAATATTTCTACTCACTTTTTTCAGTAAAAATATAAAATACTGTGAAGTGGTCAGGAAAACAGCAGAATAAACAGGAGCAGATACTCCTCAAGAGTCATTCTGGAACGCAGGTTGGCAAGCGCACGTGACACAAGGTTCATGGTAGACTGCGGCTTTATGTTCATGACTGCCGCCATTTCCTTGTAGGACAATCCCTTGACATAATGCAACCAGATTGCCATCCGCTGGTTTTCCGGAAGAGCCCTGTATGCATCTATGAGCTTACGGCTCATCTGAAGAGCCTCGTCATTGTCCTTGAAAAGTGCCTCCAGGGCGGAATCCTCTATCCTGAACTCGAAGAAATGCTCATTCAGGTCTTCCGTAATCTTCAATGAGGCCAGCTTGTCCGATATCGTATTCTTCAATGCGGTCAGAAGATAGGAGCGGACATAGTCCGTTGATGACAGCCGCTTGCTGGTGCAGAGCTTCACAAAGACATCCTGTATGCAGTCCTTGACAAAGTCCTCGTCCTGAGTGTATTTGAGACCGAAGTTCAGCAATAATTCATAGTGCTCCCGATAAAGTGAGGATACGGCTTTCATATCACCTTTCAATACGAGTTCCCATAAATCCGTATCTTTCATATTCTGATATGAAGTATAATGCATCGGAAAGACAAATGTGTTTATTCTATCAAATCACTAATCTCCCGCAAAGATACTATTTTTCTCATACAATGATATCCACGGCGATTTTTTAAATAAAAAATGACTTCACGGAATTTTAGTTACCTTTGTAATCGGGTCGAGGACTCATAACATACAATAAGATGATTGAAACAGAAAGGTTGATTTTGCGCCCGTGGCAGGAATCGGAAGCCGGGATACTATATAGATACGCAAGTGATCCGGATATCGGTCCTGTTGCAGGCTGGCCTCCACATACATCAGTGGAAGATAGTCTGGAAATCATCCGGACTGTATTTTCTGCGCCGGAGACCTATGCAGTTGTCTTGAAAGACACCGACGAACCTGTAGGCTGTTGCGGGATAATGTTTGCCGACAGTCTTCATTCCGCCAATATTAAAGAAGGCGAGGCAGAGATAGGATATTGGATCGGCAAACCTTATTGGGGGCAGGGGCTGATTCCCGAAGCGGTCAAAGCCTTGCTGGCGAGATGTTTCAATGAGCTGAAGCTCAATGCCGTATGGTGCGGATATTATGACGGCAACATTAAATCAAAGCGTGTTATTGAAAAATGCGGTTTCACATTCCACCATACAAATTGGGGCATCATATCTCCTCTTGGCGATGAACGGACGGAACACTTCTACTTAATGACACAGAATGACTATTCTCGCATGAAGAACAAAACAAGATAAAGTCGGACTCAACCATAAACCTTGAATTATAAAAGATGATGCAGGAAATCGACCCGATGCGGACTACCCGCGCCTACGCTTTCGAGATGTGGATGAAAGCCCCGATGCCGATGGTGACTCTGATTAAGACACTTGACGTGACACGGTTGCGCCACATCAGCCGCCGGCGTGGGCTGAAATTCAATATGCTGATGTGCTGGTGCATAGGTAAAGCCGCCACTCAGGTAAAGGAATTCTATATGCTCCCGGTCGGAGACAGACTTATGCACTACGATTCGATAGCCGTCAATACCATTGTAGCCAACCGGGAAGGAGAGGTCAGTTCATGCGACATACCTTTCTGCGATGACCTGTCAAAGTTCAATGCAGATTATATGCGCCTGACACGACAAGTCGCCCAATCATGCGTAAACCATGACATTAATGACAGCATGGTAATCGGGACCTCGGCACTGGCCCGATACGAAATCGACGGAGCCGTGGGGATGTACAGCGGCGTGTTCAACAATCCGTTCATGATATGGGGATGTTACCGCAGAAACTGGTTCAAGACACATCTGACGGTATCCTTTCAGTTCCATCACACACAGATGGACGGTGCACATGCAGCCCGCTTCCTTGACCTTCTTCAAAAAGAGATACAGGGCATATATCATTGAATTGACAGCTTTTTACAAAACAATTCACTTGACTGGTGCATAATTAAAGACAAGTAATTATATTTGCAGTGCGTAAAAATACGCAATCCACTGCGTAAAATGTAATCCAATGTACAAGAGGACTGAATATCAGACAATTAAGAGTAGGCTTGAAGAACCGCGAAAGTTCATTCAAGTCGTTATGGGAGCCCGCCAGATTGGCAAGTCGACCGTTGTAAAACAAGTTCTGAAAGATTTGGACGCACCATTCCAATTCTACTCGGCAGACAATATCCCCGCCACAAACAGTGCATGGATTTCCGATTGCTGGTCAGCTGTCCGCAGTCTAAAAAAAAATAACGGTTGGAAAAGCGTAATCCTCGTAATAGACGAGATTCAGAAAATTGCCAATTGGAGTGAGGCTGTAAAAAAGGAATGGGACAGCGACTCCTTTAACGACATCAATGTCAAAGTCCTGTTACTCGGCAGTAGCCGTGTCCTACTCGAAAAAGGATTGTCCGAATCCTTGGCCGGACGATTTGAGGAAATACGAATGAGCCACTGGAGTTATACAGAGATGAACGAAGCGTTCGGTATGTCGCTTGAACAGTATATTTTCTTCGGTGGGTACCCGGGTACTGCTCCACTCATTGGCGACGAGGAACGTTTTCAGCAATATATCCAGTCCGCAATAATTGAGGCTACAATCAATAAGGATATCCTGATGGATACTCCTATCAGCAAACCTGCATTGCTGAGACAGACATTTGAACTTGGCGCGGCATATTCCGGAGAATTACTGTCCCTCAATAAGATGCTCGGCTCGTTACAAGATGCAGGTAACACAACTACTCTTGCAGGATATATCAATCTGCTCAGTGAAAGTGGCATGTTGTGCGGTTTGCAGAAGTATAGCATTGACCGGGCAAGGCGTAAAGCAAGCATTCCCAAATTGCAGGTATACAACAATGCTCTTAAGATGATTTATAATGGTTTGACTTTTGAGCAAGCCCTTACTGACCGCAAAGCATGGGGACATATCTTTGAGTCCGGGATTGGTGCCTACCTCGTAAGTCAGGCATTTATCCATCGATTTGAGGTATTCTACTGGCGGGAACGCAATGACGAAGTGGATTTCATTCTCCGCAAGAATAAATCCTCAGTTGCAATAGAAATCAAAAGCAATGCAGAAAAATGCACTGACGGTTTGAAACGATTCAAAGAACTTTTCAATCCCACCACATCGTTTATTGTTGGCGATGGAGGCATCTCAGCGCAAGACTTCCTCAATATGGATTTAACAAAGTTATTCTGATTGCCTGATGTTAAGACTATCCTTTGACCTGAAATGTATATAGGCAGAATAGCAGCAAATCGGCTACTCCCTTGTCTTTGAGTCTATGATGATGGTCACCGGACCGTCATTTACAAGGCTAACCTGCATATCGGCCCCGAAAATGCCACGCGCGACAGGCTGCCCGAGAGAGTCTGACACCTTTTTGCAAAACAACTCGTAGAGAGGTGCGGAAACATCAGGCCGGGCAGCCCGGATATATGACGGACGGTTCCCGTGCGACGTACTTGCATAAAGGGTAAACTGACTGACAATCATTACATCTCCATTTACGTCCCGGACAGACAGATTCATCACGCCGTTCCCGTCATCGAAAACCCTCAAGGCGCATATCTTCCGCGTCATCCAGTCTATATCGGCTTCGACATCCCCGTTCTCAAAAGCGGCAAGCACCATCAGCCCCTTCCCTATCCCGCTGTCATAATTCTCGGCCTCCACCCTGACGGAAGCAGACTTCACCCTTTGTATTACCACTCTCATATCTACTATCATTCAAAGTTAATCCCCTGCCTCGCGAAGCGGCGTTTCAGCGAAGCGTTCTGGGCACGCCGCAGGAAAGACGGCATGTCCGCGCGGAGGATGCCCATCAGTATCTCAGCCTTTTTCTGCACCGGAATCTCTTCCCGGCTGGCTGCCTGTATTGACTTGACAAGTTCTCTGCCCTCAGCCTCGTCTATCTTGCGTATCGCATTTATAAGGTCGCCTACGACGGAACCGAACTCCTGCACTCCGTCAAAGTCTTTGTTGTCAGGGGTGTAGTCTCCGATGAGGTGAACATCGTACACGATGGAAATCATGGCATTGGCGTATGCCGCATCCCGGCCTCCGGAAGCGAAGCCGAACAGTTTTTCCGTCATGGCATTGGCTTCGCGGTTGCGTCTCTGCTGCTCGTTTGCGACAGTCTGCCTGAACCTCAGGACTTCCGCCGGGTCACGTCCCCAAGGAAGTGCATCCACCTTTGCCTGCAGGCCGTCGTTCCATGGTCGCGAATTGTAACCCCAATGGAAAAGGAGGCGGTGTTTGCACTTGAATCCCGGAAATTCGGATTTCAGATAGTTGTAGAAGTCCAGTCCGCCGTATTCCGGAAGTGCGACTCCTTTGTATCCGTCAATCATCTTCGAACTGATCTGGCGCATCCACGCCGTGACCGCAGCGTTTTCTTCAAATCCGAGTACCGCATAGAAATCCGCCTTGTGCTGTTCAAAGCCGGAATGTGCACGGCAGTTGATTTGCAGCATGCCGCAGATGAGAATCAGTACTGTTGCCAATTTCTTCATGACGCTTGCTGTATGTTTTGAACTCATAAAGTTACGTATTATTTCTTTCCATATCCTTTAGTCAGCAGGATTACAATGAGCGTGAGACATTCAGCCAGCGGGACGGCCAGCCACATTCCGGCCGGGGACAGGACTTTCGGAAGCAGGATGAAGGACGGCACAAGGAAGACCAGCCCGCGGAGCAGCATATAGACAGTCGCCCTCAGGTTATCCTCGACAGCCTGGAAATAGCCGATTATGGCAATGTTCAGGGCAAAGAAAATTGCGGAACATGCGAAAAGCGGCAGGCCGTAGACAGCGTAATCGTAGGCCGGGACACCTTTCTGAATGAAGAGGGAAATCAGCCAGGGCGCACCGAAAACCAGGATAAGCATGCACAGGGCACCGCAGAGGATTGCAGTCTTGATGCTGAGGCGGTACACCTCTCCAACTCTCTCTTCCAGATGCGCACCATGGTTGTAGCTGATGATAGGCTGGGCGGCCTGCGCGACCGCACTGTTCACCATGAACACGATAGGATAAAGATAGCATGCTACGCTGAACGCAGCCACACCGTCCTCGCCAAGTGCACTGATGAAGACATAGTTTCCGCTGAGCATGACCACCGACATCGCCAGTTCACCGAGCAGCGACGAGAATCCGTTTCTGGCCATGTAGCCGAGATTGCGGAGGGTAAGCCACAGACTTGTACGCGACAGTTTCATCCTGTAGAGATGTACGACAGCCGACTTTTTCTTCATGTATATAAATACCATCCCGGCGGCTACGGCACAGCAGATTGTCGTCGCTATGGAAGAACCGGCAATGCCCATCTTCATAGGGAAGACGAACAGCCAGTCCAGAGCGACGTTCAGTACACCCGGCACAACTCCGACCAGAGATGCGAACTTCGGGTTTCCGTCCAGCCGGATTATGAACGTACCGATATTCTGGACAAGCATACATACGCAGCCGGGCAGAAGCGGAACAAGATAATCCATTGCATACGGCAGAAGGATGTCACTGCTTCCCAACAACCGCAGGAACGGAATGCGGAAGACATAGACCACGGCCATAAGGACTGCCATGAGGACCGGTGTCACAAGCAGGGCCTGCGTTATGTTGATGTCAGCCGCCTTGGTGTTGCCCCGTGACAGATGGATGCTGGCCACTACGGACACAC
>CABQAB010000123.1 GCA_902461985.1 uncultured Bacteroidales bacterium
CCTCCGGGGTGACAAGTTCCTTCAGAACTTGTCGGGGGTAACCTATCTCAACGAAAACACGGCTCCCGAACCGGAAGCCGTGTTTTTGTTGAGATAAGAGGATTCGAACCTCTACAGACAGAACCAAAATCTGTAGTGCTACCATTACACCATATCTCAATTCCGCATGCAAAGTTATAAAATAATTCTGAAGAACAAAGCCGTTTTCGCTGTGCAGGGACGGGAAAGTGGCTTATAATTCGACCTGTCGGGATAAAACTCAGCCGGTTCAGTCGTTCAGGTGATTCAGTCGTTCAGATGGATGAGCGAAGATACGGGAGCGATTTTTTCCAGACGCTCTGCTCCGTGAAGGTCGTCTATCTCTACAAGGAATACGAACTGCTTGACCGCGATACGGTGTGGAACACCGTCTTTGTAGATGGTCTTGCCGTTCATGGACTGCGCCAAAGCCTCGGCCGTGCCTCCTGTCGCGAGGATGTCGTCAAGAATCGCCACCTCAAATACATCATTGGCAAGAGAACCCGCCGCAATGTCGCTGTCGCGGTAGAAAATCCTGTCTGCGCCGTACTCTTTCATGATATCCACACCAACAAGGTCTCCTTCGGCGAACGGCAGTTTGCCGGATTTTCTGACAGGAATAACATTGTGGACAGCTCCGTCGGTCAGCAGCAGAGACGTGCCGAAAAGGAAACCTCGTGCCTCAGGCAAAGCTAAGTTGGCACAATGCACTTTCTCGTCCAGTTCGCTGATGACCTGGGCGTATACCTCTTTCGACGTAAGCAGAGGCATGATATCTATGAAGTTGATGCCTTCTTTGGGAAAGTCCTTGTAGAAGTGAAGTTTTTCAACCAGATTGATGTTCGGTTTGCTCATATTCTTAAAGTTATTAACTGTTGCGGTAAAAACGAAAGTGCAAAGGTATAAAAAGCCGGGCGCAAAGCCAAACTGAGTTTTCACTCTGCATTATCTTTACTAAATTTGCAGTCCGGGCAGACCCGTATGGCAAAACTGACCGGAGCAGAGGAATCATGGAATTGATAGGCAAGACAGAAAAGGACATAGTGCAGTACGGACTCGCAGAAAGCCTGAGACTTGGAGCTGAAGCGGCACGTATCACACTGAACAAGACCATTTCCGACACCTGTGTCATGAGGGACGGAGTCATGGACAGCATACAGCGCCGCCTTGACCGCAGCCTGACCGTGACGCTCTTTGCGGACAACCGTTCTGCTTCGTTTTCCACAAACCGTCTTGAAGCAGACCATTTGAGCCGCTTCCTTTCAGGTGCCGTAAAGACAATGGCACTGCTGGAAAAAGACCCGTGCCGCCAGCTTCCTCCGGCCGGACTTATGGTGAAAGACGCCATAAACGGATGCGAATCCGGACTTTGGGATGAAGGGTATTCCGGAATTGACGAAAACAGCCGTCTGGCCTCGGTGGCGGCCATGCATATTGAAGGCAACAGCGGGGACGGATGGAAAGGTATATCCGAAGAAAACGAATATACTGACTATTGCGATGCGACTTTGGTGGCAGATACACGCGGATTTTCCGGAATACAGTATGAAACCGGCTTTTCCTGCTCCTCAGAACAGACTGTCATCACTGAAAGCGGCGAAAGGTACAGTTCATATTGGTGGGAATCATCGGCGTTCAGGGACAGAATAGTCCCCCGGAGGTGCTCGGAGGCAGCGTTGAAAAGAGCGGTCAGTTCAATCTTCCCCGAAACAGTCAAAAGCGGCAGAAAGACTATGGTCGTGGACGGAAATATAGCCTCAAGGCTGCTGTCTCCTGTCACCTCGGCTCTGGTTTCCACATCAATACAGCAGAATATGTCGTTCCTCTGCGGCAGCAAGGGCCGCAAATTGTTCTCCTCCGGGCTGAATCTGACGGACGAGCCGCGGGCCGTGGGATGCGCAGGGGCAAGATGGTTCGATTCTGAAGGAGTGGCAACGAAAAACAGGACAATCATAGAAAACGGCATTGTCAGGAACTATTTCACCAACACATGGTCGTCCCTGAAGACAGGGGAAGAACGGACCTGCGAGGACATTTCCAGACCTGTGCTGCGGCAGTTTGTACATGAAGATTTGCTGAAAGAGGGAGGCAAAACTTTGCTTTCCGGCGGGAAACGACTATCTTTGAGAGATATTTTGGCTTTATGTCAGGACGGCCTGTACGTCACCGGATTCAATGGAGGCAACTGCAACAGTGTTACCGGGGACTTTTCCTTCGGGGTCGAAGGATTCGAGTTCCACGGCGGACAGACAGGCAGACCGTTCAGGGAGATGTTGATTACGGGAAATATCAAGGATTTGTGGAACAGTCTCTTAGCTATAGGCGGAGATGCAAGGGATGCCGGAGCATGGAGACTGCCGACCATAGCCTTTGCGGAAGTGAGTTTCTCGGCATGATATTGACAAACATAAAAATCAAAGAATATGAAAATCGGAACAAACTCAGTAGTAGCACTTACTTACGAATTGAACGTTGACGGTGAAATTGTAGACAAATGCACTGTCGAAAGACCTCTCAGCTTTATCCAGGGTCTGGGTTATCTGCTTCCTAAATTCGAGGAGAACATAGCCGGGCTCATGAAGGGTGATAAGTTCTCATTCACCTTGACTCCTGAAGAGGGATATGGAGTCGTAGACCCTGAGCGTATAATAGACCTGCCTGTCGAGGCATTTACTGACCCCGAGGGCAAAATCCGTCATGACTTGTTGATTGAAGGCTCTGATATCACGCTCGTAAACCAGTTCGGACAGCCTGTGCCGGCAAAAATCCTGAAAGTTGAGGCCAAGACCGTAAAAGTGGACGTGAACCACCCTATGGCTGGCAAGACTCTGAATTTCACAGGTGAAATCACCGATGTAAGAGAGGCAACGGAAAAGGAACTCGCTGAAGGTCTGCACGGAGAACTCAAAAGAGGATGCTCCGGTTGCGGCGGACATTGTTCGGAAGAATGTTGTGGTGAGGGAGAATGTAATTGCGGCGACAACTGCAACTGCGGTGATGGAGAATGTGGCTGCGGCGACAATAGATAAATGAATGTTGCTGTAATCATACTTAACTGGAATACAAAGGATTATCTCCGAAGGTTTCTGCCTCCGCTGGTTGAGTCTGTAGAATATTTCAACGCCTTGTCTCCTCAAACCAATGGAGACAAGGCTGAAATCGTTGTTGCGGACAGTGCTTCCGCGGACGGCTCCGTCGCATTTGTGAATGAGTCGTTCCCGGATATAAGAACCATATCTTTTGACCGGAATTACGGCTTTACCGGCGGCTACAACCGGGCTATAGAACAACTGGCGCGGGAATGTAAATGTGATTTGTATATACTTCTCAATTCTGACATAGAAGTCGGGAAGGACTGGCTCGTGCCATTGGTGGACTGGATGAAAAACCATCCGGAATGTGCTGCCTGCGGTCCTAAACTGCGCAACTGGTACCGGAAAGACCAGTTTGAGTATGCGGGCGCGGCCGGAGGGCTGATTGACCGTTTCGGCTATCCTTTCTGCCGGGGACGCATAATGAAAAAATTAGAAACGGACCGAGGCCAGTATGACACTCCGGCGGATGTGCTGTGGGTTACCGGAGCCGCTCTTGTTGTGCGTGCGGAGGTGTGGAGGAATTTAGGCGGACTTGATGACAGGTTTTTCGCCCACATGGAGGAGATTGACCTGTGCTGGAGAATGCAGCTTGCCGGATGGAAAGTCACGGTTGTCCCAGAATCGACCGTGTGGCATCTCGGCGGCGGCACGCTTCCGGCAGACTCCCCGCAGAAACTCTATCTTAACTACCGCAATAATATACTTCTTTTGGAGAACAACCTCGCCCTCACGATTGGCCGGAGAAAGGCGGCAGCAAGGATATTCTTCAGAAAAATTCTGGACGGAGCGGCTGCCGTCGTGTATCTGCTGGGTTTCAAACCGGCCTGTTTCAAGGCCGTCATCCGGGCGCACAGGGACGCTGACATGTTGAAAAGACAGCGCAGTCAGTCCGGCAGCCCCGTCAATACGCATATTCGCGGACTCTACGCGGGATGTATGATTCCAAGAGCCCTTTTAGGGCTTAAAATAGACACTGAATTCAAGATATGAGAATAATCATAGCAGGAGCCGGAGAAGTCGGTTCGCATCTGGCAAAGATGCTCAGCAACGAGTCAAACGACATCACTGTCATCGACAGCGACCAGAGCCGTCTGGACAACCTCGCATCCAACACTGACGTGGTGACGGTCACCGGCAGTCCGTCGGAAATCCGGGTGCTCAAAAAGGCGGGAGTGGCCGATTCGGACCTGTTCATAGCGGTCAATCCGTCCGAGTCACAGGACGTCAACATCATCAGTGCCATTCTTGCGAAAAAACTCGGCAGCCACAAGGTGACGGCCAGAATCAACACGGAGGAATATCTTTCGTACGAGAACAAGAACATCTTCACGGAGATGGGCATAGACCTGCTGTTCTATCCGGAAAAAATTGCGGCAGGGGAAATCATCGACCTGCTCAAGCACAATGCCTCGACGGACTCTATGGATTTTGCCCGTGGACGTGTGCAGATGTCGGTTTTCAAGGTTGAGGAAGATTCTCCTCTGCTGGATATGAATGTGCTGGACCTGAGCCGCCGGGCGACATCCGAAGATCTCCAGTTCAGGGTCATAGCCATATCCAGGAACAACGGCACCATAATCCCGAAAGTGGACACTAAATTCAAATATCATGACCTGGTCTACATAATTTCCAGGCGGGAAGGCATGAAAATGCTGATGCAGTTTCTCGGGACGGCAAATCTCGAAGTGGACAGGGTTATGCTGTTCGGAGGAAGCCATACGGCGGAAATGGTTGCGCGTCAGCTGATTGGCAAGGTTTCGGAAATCAAGGTCATCGAAAAGGAGAAGGACCGCTGTCTGGAACTTACGGAGACTTTCGGCAGCGATGTGGCGGTAATAAATGCTGACGGCCGGAATTCGGACATCTTCGTGGAGGAGGACATACGCTCGTTTGACGCGTTCGTGGCGTTGACAGGCTCGTCTGAGGCGAATATTCTCGCTTGCGTGGCGGCCAAGAAACTTGGAGTTCCGAGGACCATAGCCGAGGTTGAAAACATAGAATATATCCGTCTCGCCGAAGGTATGGGAGTGGACGCTGTCATAAACAAGAAACTGATTACGGCCGGACGCATTTTCAAATTCACGCTCAGTGACAAGGTTCGTTTCATCAAGTATATGAACGGAACCAATGCCGAAGTCCTGGAATATATAGTCGTCAAGGATGCCAAAATTACACAGGCTCCTCTGAAGGATCTTGATTTTCCAAAGGATGCCATTGTCGGAGGCATCATCCGTGGCAATAACTCGTTTATCGCCGTCGGCGACACCATGATTCAGGAGTATGACCGCGTCGTGGTGTTCGCTTTGCCTGAGGCAGTGCGCGAAGTTGACAGGTTTTTCCGTTAAATCATGACATTTTGTCATTATATTGCCTTGGCTCGCTCTTTGATTCGTCAGTCAAGGTTTGGTTTGCTGCTGAGTCGTGAAGCCGCAAATCTGTATTTTTGACAAATAATATGGAAACTATGGATAAGGAACAGAAAGAAGAGAACTTGGAATTGAAGGAAGAGGCTTCAGTGCAGAAAGACGATACATCAGGAAAGAAAGAAGAGAAAATGGACCGGAAGGAGCGCAGGAAACTGGAGAAGGCGGAGTCGGAGATCGAGAAGCTGCGCAAATCCGTAAAAGAGGCTGAAGACAAACTGACAGAGGCAAAAGACGATCTCGCCAAGACAAAGGATTCATATCTGCGTCTTATGGCGGAGTTTGACAATTACAGACGTCGTACTTCCCAGGAGAAACTGGATATGGTCGCAACGGCGGCCGAGGATACGATCAAAGGCCTGCTGCCGGTTCTCGATGACTGTGAAAGGGCTATGAAAGCTTTGGCGGATTCTGAGGATTCACCTGTTGCGAAAGAGGGTACTGAATTGATATACAATAAATTGATGTCATATCTCAAGTCTAAGGGCCTGAGCTCAAT
>CABQAB010000124.1 GCA_902461985.1 uncultured Bacteroidales bacterium
GCCTGTCACTTTCGCGGACGCACCTTTCCCTTTCCTCTACAGCATAGACATTTCCTACAATGCCTTCAAGGAATTCCCTCGTGAGCCGCTCAACTATCTTAGCATCGTGGCATACGCAATCAGGGGGCAGAGGGACGACAACGGAAAGAGGATTCTGAGGGACTGGCCTACGGGTCTGTATAACCACAGGGGACTAAGGGGACTCTATATCGGTTCCAACGACTACCGCAGAATCGATGACACCATTTCCCAGCTTATCTACTATTTCGACATAAGCGACAATCCTGACATAGAGTTTGACGCATCGGACATCTGTCTTGCATGGCGTGCCGGCGCATACCGTCTGATTTACGACCAGAGCCAGAATATACTCAACTGTCCGCAGATGTTAGAATAAGGAGGCGATATGAAGACATACAGAATATTATTTTTATGCTTTGCGGCTGTCGCTTCTTTAGCGGCTTCATGCACGAAGGAGGAGATACCTTTCGAACTTGCCCAGACAGAGCTTTCGTTCGACGCGGAGGGAGGAAAGCAGGTCATATCCATTTCCGCAAACGGAGAGTGGGTGGCCTCTTCCGGTGAACCATGGATTTCCATTTCGCCTGCGAACGGACGTGGGAGCGGAAAGTGCGAGGTCAGGATAGACACCACTCTCGTAACTTCGGAACGCAGCGGAAGGGTCAATATCCGCAAAATCGACGACGATGAACTCATAAGCCTCGATGTCAGGCAGAAGGGATTTGACTATTCGATTGTCGTGGACAAGGCGGAAGTCAGCATCCCCGAATACGATTCCTACGAGAACCGTTACTTCAAAGTGAAGGTGAAATCCAACATTGATTTCAATGTGGTGGTTCCGGATAATGTGTCCTGGATTTCATCCGACAGGAACAACAAGGCTCCCGAACTTGACCGCGGGGTGCGTCCACGCGAGGTGACCCTGCGCTTCAACTGGATTGTCAGCTCCCTTCCGGAAGAAAGGACAGCCGAGATCCGCTTCGAGCCCAAAGACGGGTCGGCGGTACTTGCCCGTCATGATGTCCTGAAGGTGATTCAGGGAGCAGCAGAAGAAATCACCCAGACAAGAAAGGGTGATTCTCTCGCCGTTCTCGGCATCGGCAGGGCTTTGGGACTGTGGACCGAATTCAATTCTTCGGAGCCTATGGACCGCTGGGCCGGCATCGGACTCTGGACGGCGGATGACATTGAACGGATCAGGGAGATCGTACATGATGACAGGGAGCATCTTCTTGAAGACCGGAAGAAGTTTGACGATGATGACCCTATGAAGAGCATGTCCGAGGATGAATATCTTGAGGCGAAGGCCCTGTCGTATGTCGGAAGGGTGAGAAGCGCGTCATTCTCCATGTTCACATGCCGTGAATCTCTTCCGCAGGAGGTACGCTATCTCAGGGCGGCCGAGAGTCTCACAATCGGAAGCAATGCCAATTCCTTCCTCCGGTCGCTCACTACAGGCGAATATCTCAACGAGCTTACCCAGCTGCGCAGGCTGGCGGTAAGGGCATACGGGCTCACGGAACTCGACCGGAACTTGACAAGTCTCAAGAATCTTGAATATATCGACTTGTCCAGCAACAATTTCCAGAGGTGGCCTCTTGTTCTTACGCAGGCCAATTTCCCTAAACTTCACGCCATAGTGTACAATGCAAACCAGCGCAGAGTGGCATACGACCTTTCCAACACCTCATCCACTGACCTGGGCGGATTTATGGACGACACACGTCCGGGAATGGACAACACTTCATTCTGGGGCAGGCTTCTTACATGGGACAATCTTGACACTCTGGTTCTTGGGGTGAACTATCTGCAAGGCTATATCCCGGGTGACGATGCAGTGAGAAGCATGGGTATTCCGGACTACACCGAAGCTGACAGGGGTGACTCTCTGACAACGGAGTTCATGAGCCTGAAACTGCCCCGCGTGCTTCCTAAGATCAAGACTTTCTCGATTATCTATAACAGGCTTAACGGAAAACTGCCGATGTGGATGCTTTATCATCCGAATTTCGACCTGTGGATGCCGGAGACTTTCATCTTCAACCAGGAGGGCACGAACAAGAACGGCCACCGTGCGGAGTTCTCCAATCTCCCGTTGAGTCTCAAGGACTACAGCACTGTTCCTGACAACAGCGGCAGCTATTATGACATCCATCCATACAAACTGAAGGAAGACGAAACCAAATAAGTGAGAGATGAAGAAGTATTTATATATGTTTTTTGCGGCGTTTGCCCTTTCGGCAGTATCCTGTTCACTTGAGAAGAACGGGCCTGAGACTCCGGAAGTCACCATCTGTCCGCAGATTTCCCAAAATGCCGTAAAGGGTGAGCTGCTTGTGAAATTCGACCCTCAGGTGAGCGGTATATTGGACAGGATTCTGCCTGCAACCAAAAGCGGCGGTCCTGCCACACGCTCGGGAGTCGTGTCCGTGGATGATGTTCTTGAATTGGTTGAAACCTACGAAATAGAGCGCGTATTCCCCGTGAATACGAAAACGGAATCTGCCACCCGCAAGGCTGAGATGCATCTGTGGTATGTGGTGCGTTTCCCTCAGGAGTACTCTGTCGAAGAAGTGGCACAGAAACTCGCCGCCCTCGGTGAAGTCCAGCTGGTGCAGGCGAATACCATTCTCAAGCGTGCGACGACTCCCAAGGCTGTGCCTTTCAAGGCCGGCAAGGTCATGACCAAGTCGGGAGTGACCGATTTCAACGACCCTCTGCTGCAGTATCAGTGGGATATGGTCAATGACGGAACTATGTTCGCGACCAACGACAAAGGCGAGAATGTGGGCAAATCAATAGCCGGAGCCGATGTCCAGGTTCAGGAAGCATGGACGAAATGCACCGGAGACCCTTCGATTATAGTGGCTGTGCTTGACGAGGGCGTGGATTTCACAAACCCCGACCTCAAGCCGAATATGTGGACCAATCCCGGAGAGCAGGGGAATTATGGCGGCAAGGCCGACGTGGACGGGAACGGATACCCTGGCGACACGCATGGTTTCAATTTCGTGCGCAATACTGGTCTTATCACCACAAACGACGTCAATGACACAGGTCACGGTTCCCATGTGGCCGGCGTGATTGCCGCCCAGAACAACAACGGTTATGGAATGTCTTCCATTGCCGGCGGCACTCCTGAAAATCCCGGAGTGAAAATCATGAGCTGCCAGATTTTTCTCAGGCGACACCCAGACTACTTCACTCGCCCAGTTGAGGGCGGTCAAATATGCCACAGACAATGGTGCATTGGTGCTGCAGTGCAGCTGGGGATATATCTCAGGCGCTGCCAACGGCTATGTGTGGGGAGGGCAGGGCTTCTCGTCAGATGAGATGTGGATGACCTACAGCCCTATAGAGAAAGTGACTTTCGACTATTTCATCCATAATGCCGGCTCTCCGAACGGAGTGCTTGACGGCGGCATCGCCGTGTTCGCGGCCGGCAACGAGGCCGCCCCGATGGCCTGCTATCCCGGCAAATACAAGGATTATGTGTCTGTAGCCTCGACTGCAGCCGACTGGACACCTTCCACCTTTACCAATTTCAGCGACGGAACCACTATCTCGGCTCCCGGAGGAGACCAGAACTATTATTTCGATTTCACTGACTCGGAAGCCGGATATGCACGCGGGGAGCGTGGAAGCATACTTTCATGCCTGCCTGTGCATGTCTCGGAAAACCGTTACGGATATATGGAAGGCACGTCCATGGCCTGTCCACATGTGTCAGGCGTGGTTGCACTTGGGCTTTCATACGCTGCCAAGCTGCACAAACATTTCACGGCGGAGCAGTTCCGTGAACTGCTTCACGCGAGCGTGACGCCTGCCGCTGAAATTGAAAAGACATGGCCGGCCCTCAAGTATTACAGCGAGTTTGCGACTGAGATCGAGTCAGTGCCGCAGACCATGAACCTCGCCCGAGACTACAAGGGGCAGATGGGCAGCGGCCAGGTGAATGCCGCAAAACTTCTCGAAGCGATAGAGCAGGACGGTGCGGGTACACCGATGAAGTTCCCCAATGTCTATGTGGCGGTGGACGAAGATGTCGTATATGTGCCTTCTATCTACTTTGGAGGAGATGCTACGGGCTGTAAAGTGGAAATTGCCGACAGGAGCATTGCCTCTGCATCGTATGACGAGGCGAGCGGAAAACTCAGAATCAGCGGTCTGAAAGCCGGAATGACCGATGCTTCCATTACCGCGGCTGGCAAGACCCAGAAGTTTGTAATCACTGTCAGAAATACGGCTGGCGGCAACGGTTGGCTATAATATGTGCTGCAGGTCCTTCACGTCATTTGCATTCCTTTTCTGTCTCCTGCCTTTGAGGCTCGGGGCACAGATCTGGACTGTTCCGGAGAAAGTTCTCGACAGTCTCGCGAATCCTGTCGAGGCCGAATCCGGAAAGTTCATGGCTTTTGAAACGAAAGCCATGGTTGCCCGCGGAATCCGGGAAGATGAACGACCTGTATATGAATACAAGTTTGTCAATAACTGGGACAGGCCTTTAGCCATCTCCGGTATCACTTCGTCCTGCTCGTGTGCTGTCGCAGAGGCTTCTGCTGACGTGATTGCTCCGGGCGGAAGAGGAAGCATAAATGTGACTTACCATCCGGAAGGGCATCCCGGCAAGTTCCGCCGCAGGATTTTCGTCTACACGAACATGTCCGAAGCCAAGCCTACGGCGGTCCTGTCTTTGGATGTGAGCGTGGAGGCTACATCCCCTAAAAGCAGCCGTTTCCCTCATCAGATGGGCCGGATGCGCATGAAAGTGAAGGAGTACAGTTTTCACAGAGACTTGAGTGATATGGTCTGTCTGTCGTTTCTGAATGTAGGCGGCACCCCGCTCACTCCTCAGGTTGACGGCAATCTCCTGCCTTCCTATCTGAAAGTCTGGTGTGAAACGCCTGATGTGGAGCAGGATAAAGAGGGGGAAATATGTGTGGCTTTTGACTCGGAGAAGTTTGCGGAGACTCCTCACGGCCGGCAGATGCCTGTCAGGGTTCCTGTGGTTTTCAAGGGATTGGGCGTGTCTCCGAGTGCCTCCGCTATAACGATAAATATTGAATTATGAAAAGAATACTTGAACCGGTACTTTTACTTGCATTGTTTTTCTTGTCCGTCTCATGCGTGAAGAATGAAACGGAGGAAGTTGTTTATCTTGACGTTACTGCCAACAATCTCTCCGGAGACTGGCGGCTGGAAAGCATGAACGGGACACCTGCGAACGAGAATGCTCCTGTTTATGTCAGATTTATCAGGAAGGATTCCAGGTATGAACTTTATTCCAATGTCGGGTCAATGGAGTACACGCGCAAGAGCGGCAGTTTCGTCATTCTTCAGGACGAACTCTCCGGATATATTCTCAGGGGTGACTACGATTTTACTCTTGGAGAGCAGTGGAATCACGACTATGCAGTTCTTCTGACTGAAGACCACATGACCTGGACGGCAGTCGATGACAAGGACGATGTCTGCGTCTATGTCCGCTGCACTATTCCGGAGGAAATCATTTCGTTGTTCCCTTCTCTCGGGGACTGATGGTCATTGAGCGAGCGGAGCCTTTCGTTGTTATCTTGAGCGAGCGGAGCGAGTCGAAAGATCCACTGCCTGCAATCCATCGTCAGTTCCCTTGATTGAGTTCCGCCTTGACCTTTTTGGCAAGGGATTTTCCCACGAGGGCCGCGATGTCATCTTCAGAGGCTGCTGCGATGCGGGCGACTGACCCGAAATGCAGAATCAGCCTCTGCTCTGTTTTCGGACCTACGCCGGGAATGCTGCTCAGGGCCGATTCTACCTGAGACTTGCTGCGCAGACTTCTGTGGAAAGTGATGCCGAATCGGTGCGCCTCGTCCCTGATCTGCCTCAGCACTTTTGATGCCTGCGAGTTCATGTCTAAGAACAGCGGATACGGATCCCCGACCCTTATCACTTCCTCCAGCCGTTTGGCCAGCCCGATGACAGTGAGCCGCTCGCTCAGGCCAAGTTCGTATAGGG
>CABQAB010000125.1 GCA_902461985.1 uncultured Bacteroidales bacterium
CACGCCTTTCCCCATCGATTTGTCTATTTCGGCAAATGACCAGTAGCGTCCTTCAGAGATTTCTTCTGAATCGGGAGTGAGCACGAAAGAACCCACTGCAGCAAAAATGGCCACGAGTTCGTTCTCGGATTCGGATTCAAAGACATAATTGCCGATATAGACCGGGTTGAAACGTGTGAGTTTCAATTCTTCATGACTCTCACGCATCAGAGCCTCTACAAGAGTTTCTCCGTAATCCACATGTCCTCCGGCCGAACAGTCCCATAGACCCGGCATGACGGTCTTTTCCGTGGAACGTTTCTGAAGATAAAGCCTTGCTAGTCTGTCTATTATGAACAGATGGACCACGGGATGGAGCAGTCTGCCGTCATTGTGGCAATAAGACCTTGATACCCGGCCTACGACAAGTCCTGACTGTTCGACGACAGGCAGGAATTCTCCTTCTTCGAACTGTTCGCCGGGATTGTTTGCATTGATGCCGGGGATGAGCGGTGCCGGCTCCACCGGATAAATCAGTTCAAACATTCCTCAGAGTTTCCAGTTTATAATCTGCAGTTCTTCAGCAGTGTAGAGCAGGCTGTCCACGAAATCAGGAGCAATCCGGGAGATGATTATGAACCCTCCGACAACGAGTGCCGCAAAAGCGAGAAGAACAGCGGCGGTGATGCCGGCGGCCCGCCATGGGTTGCGGCGGGTGATGACGTTCTGCCCGCCGGAAGTCTCCGCAGTTGCACCGGAGGTTTCCGCAGTCGCACCCGCCGGAGTTTCTGCGGATGTTTCCTCAGTCGTGCCCGTCTTTGGTTCGGCGGTTGGTTCAGCAACTGGAGCGGATAGTATATCTTCGAGATGTCCGGCTGTGCGTGCGAGGTCCTCGCGTGTTTCCTTGCGTGTCTTGAGCGACAGCGGTTCCAGACCGAAGCCCTCAGGATATATGTCCAGATCTTCATCTGCAACAAAAAACACATTGTTCTCACGCGTAGCCCTCAGACGTCCGAGACCTGGGAAAACCACGTTCTTCTTCGCAAACAGTATTCCCCTCAGCTCCGAAAGGAACTCCCCTATTTCCCTTTTCGCGCTATCCCCGTCCATATCGGCGGAAGAAGAGTACAAATCCACAAGCAGACTGTCATCGGCAGCCTGACTGCGGAAAGACAGCCGGCGGTAAGGGGGATTGATGGTATAGCCCCTGTCAGTAAATGTGGCAGGCACCATCTCGGCTACGAAAGCCCCTAAGCCCGGAAGCGCGACCTTGTCATTTTCCAGGATAAGGGCATAGACCATTTGCGATAGAAGATCAATATTCATAAAGACTGCACGCCCCGATGGCTGACATTATTTTATCATATATTCATACGGCATTCTGGCATAGACCTTTCCAGCCGCCTCTGCATCGATTCCCGAAAAGGCCTTTTCGACAGCCTCAAACGGCGTTCCGGCAAATACCAGCGGTTTTCTGCTGCCCTGGATACTTGCAAGCAGGCTTTCCCACGGAGTCATCACAGCCGGATAGGAAGTGACATAGAAGCCGTCAAGTCCGATGCTGCCGTCCACTTCTGAAGCAGCCTTCGCCAAAGCGTCTTCAAGTCCGCCGATTTCATCTACAAGACCGATTTTCATGGCGTCCGCGCCTGTCCACACCCGGCCCTGGGCGATTGAATCCACATAAGTCTTCCTCAAATCCCTGCCTTCGGCAACCAAAGAAGTGAATTCGTCATAGATATGCTCTACGCTTGACTGGAGATATGCAGTCTCTGCCGCATCTAAAGGACGGGAAGCGGAATACATGTCGCTGTGCCTGTTGGAATTGACGTTCGCCGTACCGATATGGGCTATATTCCTGTAAGTCTTGCTGAAATCAGGAATCATGCTGAAGACCCCTATTGATCCTGTCAGAGTCGTAGCGTCGGAATATACATAATCGCAGCCTGCTGAAATCCAGTATCCTCCGGAAGCGGCATAATTGCCATAGGAAGCAATCACAGGCTTGGTTTCCTTCAGCAAAGCTATTTCCTTGCGTATCTTGTCTGATGCCAGGACGCTTCCTCCCGGAGAATTGACTCTGAGAACCACAGCCTTGACGAGGTCATTCTCCCTTACGGAAGCTATTGTCTCGGCAAATGAGTCTCCCGCCACTACGGACGACTCTTCCGAGACTCCGTCGACGATTTCACCGTCAGCATAGATAACTGCAATCTGGTCAGTCTTGAACGGCTGCACAGCCGTATGGGCAACGGTATAATCAGCGAAAGGAATGAAAGTCACGTCATTGAAATCCTCTGTCATATACAGGGCTGCCAGTTTGTCCTTCCGCTGTTCACGGGTCAGCAGCTCGTCAGCGAGCCCGTTTTCCAGGAAATCTTCCGGCTCCACAAGTTCGAGATTGTCCACCATCCGGTTCAAGGCATCCACTGAAACATTCCTCGATGCAGCCATCTCCTCTGCCCAGCTGTTCCAGATTGAACTCACCATGGCATGGGTCTGTTCATAATTCTCTTTGCTGATCTGGTTCTTTATATACATTTCTCCGGCTGATTTGTATTTGCCGTGACGAATCAGCTGCATATTCACCCCAAGTTTGTCAAGCAGGTCCTTAAGAAAGAACATCTGGGAGGAAATGCCGATGAGACTGTTCATACCTCCCTTGCTTGCAGTCATATACACCTTGTCGGCTGCACTCGCGAGATAATAGCTCGCATTTGACGGGTTCTCGACAAACGCCACAACCGCTTTCCCGCTCTGGCGGAATCTCACAATCGCCTTGCGGAATTCCTCTATTTCGGCGATTCCTGCGGAAACTCCGTCCGGTCGCATATACAAATACTTGATTCCGGGGTCCTCGGCAGCCATTCTCACTGCCGTAAGGGCGTTCAGAAGACTGAGGCTCTGACGCATACTGCCCTTCATAAGAGCATTGACGTCCATCGGATTCTCTCTTTCAGATATCGTGAAATCAGCCATGTTCATATACAGGACACCCTCTTTCGCGACTACGGGAGTGGAAGAGGACAACGCAGCCATGGACCCGATTACGCTGAACATCAGCACCACCCACACCACAGAAAACAGGAGCATACCGGCCAGTACGGCGAGCAGCATTTTGACGAAATCTTTCATTATTGCTTGATTTTATAACATCTTTTTGCGTTTGAGGACAAGGAACACGATGACTATGGATATAATCATCATGGAAATGACAATCACCCAGTTCCAGAAACTGTCGCCGGGGATTATCGGCAGGCGGACGTTCATGCCGTAGAATGAGGCGATGAGCGTCGGGGGCATCAGGAGGAGCGATATGAGGGTGAATACCTTCATTATCTTGTTCTGGTCGAGGTTGATGATACCGAGGACGGTGTTCTGGAGATACTCCATACGCTCGAAACTGAAATTGGTGTGGTTCACAAGGGAGGAAATGTCCTTGAGCATCACGTTGAGCTTGTTCTGGATAGGTTTCGGACACTTGGAGGATTTGAGTATGCTGGAAATCACGCGCTGCTTGTCCACGATGTTCTCACGGAGGAGCATGGTGTTTTCCTGCAGCTGGTTGATGTCCAGCAGGAACTCCTCGTTGATATCCTCACCTAAGCCGACCTTGCGGCTGAACTGTGCGATTTCCTTTGAAACCAGCTCGATCATGTCGGCGTCAGAGTCGATACGCTGTTCTAAAATACTGCTGAAAACCACGAATCCGTTGGCGTACATCTTTGGAAACACCATGAGCCTGCGCTGGAGTTCGGTAAAACTGCGCAGCTGCACTTCCCTCAACGTGGTAAGTGTGGTACCCTTCAGAATAAAAGACACCGTCTCCATCAGATATTCCTCAGGACCGGGAATCACGAAGTTCGTATTGGCGAAAATGGCATCTTCGGTCTCGGAGAAACGGGACGAGGATTCGATTTCCTCGGCTGTGGCGCGGCTCTGTATGGCTGTGCCCAGGAAAGCCTCGACCGCCCGCTTCTCCTCACCCGTAGGAGTGAGAAGGTCAATCCATATAACGTCCTGAAGATTGATTGAAGTCAAATCAGTCTCTGACTTCGAGACGGTCATCTGTCCGTTCACCCTGTAGAAGATTTCGACCATAGCCTTCCTGTTTTTGCTCCGCTTCCGGAGGGGTTGCACTTGCCTCTGACGCCTCCTTCGACAATAAAGGACGCGTTTGAATTACATCCTGCAAATATAAGCTTTATTTGCAAAAAGGCAAGCACTTATTTTTACTTCCGCACAGACTTGCGCATGGGAGAACTGAATGAACCGCAGCATTTACAATTCACTTGCCGGGACATTCATCCGCTCTGCTGCCTGGACGGCGCAGTTGATGCCGTCGAGGGCGGAGGAGACTATGCCTCCGGCGTATCCGGCACCTTCACCGCAGGGGTACAGGCCGGGGAGGTCAGGGTGGTCGAGGGTGGAAGGGTCGCGCGGGATGCGGACAGGGCTGGAAGTGCGGGACTCTACACCCAAAATGAGGGCGTCATTGGTGTAATAGCCTCTCATTCTGTTGCCTATGGCGGGAAATAGAACCATATTAGGGCATATTTCAGACGGAGCCTGACGTTCTCGGGGAGTAGTTCGTGAAGCGGAGCGGAAATCACTCCTGGATGATAGGATGAAGCCGGAAGATTAGGCGAAAGTATGCCACGGCAGAAATCCATCATCCTCTGCCCCGGTGCAGCTGCCGGATTTGAAGGAGTATGTGCCTGCACCCAGTTCCAGAGTTTCCTTTCCACGTCCATCTGGAAGTGCATGAGAGAGAGCGGACCGTACTTTTCCGCATATTCTGGTTCGACGTCTTCAGGCTCCACGCTCACCACGACTCCGGAATTCGCCCACTTCGAATTCCGGGCGGAGTTGGACATGCCGTTCAGCACCGTTTCGCCCTCGGAGGTTGCCGAAGGAACCAGTATGCCTCCGGGACACATGCAGAACGAGAACACGCCCCTGCCCTCAATCTGCTGCACGAAAGAATATTCCGCAGCGGGCATGAAAGGCTGGTACTTGCCATGATACTGGATGCGGTTGATCAACGACTGGGGATGCTCGACCCTCACTCCGAGAGCGAAACCTTTGGCCTCCAAAGTCCAGCCCCTGGACGAGAACAATTCATATATGTCCCTTGCAGAATGACCCGTGGCAAGGATTACGGCAGAGGCCCTGTATTCGGAGACCGGTGAGGCGGCAGTTTCCGGTGAAGCATTTCCCTCAGGGCCCTTTTCAACCGCAGCGGATGCAGGCCTGCCGTTTCCCGGATTGACGGTGCGGACTATATATTCCCCCGTATCAATTCTCTGTATATCAACTACCTTAGAATCGAAATGATATTCGCCGCCATGTCCGCAGACACATTTGCGTATGTTTTCCACGATTTGCGGAAGGCGGTCACTGCCTATGTGCGGATGAGCGTCCACTAAGATATCCTCCGACGCTCCGAAAAGCACCAGCTGGTGCAATACTTCGCGAATATCCCCCCTCTTGTTGGAACGGGTGTAGAGTTTGCCGTCGGAAAAAGTCCCGGCACCGCCCTCACCGAAGCAATAGTTGGAATCCGGATTGACTATGCCCTTGTCCGAAAGGGCCGCCACATCGAATTTACGCGCATGGACATCCTTTCCTCGCTCCAGAACGATTGGCTTCAGTCCCAAGGTGAGCAGTTTCAGCGCCGCGAACATACCTGCCGGACCGGCTCCCACAACGATGACAGGCTTAGAATTACTGACGTCCGCATATTCCGGCAGGACATAATCCTCAATGCTCTCGCCAGCCTTGCAGACCTGGTAGCGCAAACGGTACAGCACATCCGTACGCGCATCCACCGAACGCCTCACCAAACGACATTCCCCCACGGCACGCGGTGAAATCCCGAGGGCCTTGGCAGCAGCTGCAGTCAGTTCATTTTCAGGCAGTTCCCGCCCGATCTTGCATGTCAGTTCAATCTCCTTCATATTCAATCTTTCAATCCCACTTTT
>CABQAB010000126.1 GCA_902461985.1 uncultured Bacteroidales bacterium
CCATGACATGGTATCTGGCACTGATCTCCGCAGCGCAGGCCCTGCCTTTGTCTCCGGCGACGAAATTGACCTTGACTTTGCCGAGCAGTTCATAGACATAGGCCGAGTATCTCTTGTTACATTCACTCCTTGCTGTCTCCAGCTGAGTCCGGTGACGCTTTGTCAGAATGTCATTCTCAAGTGATTCGTCGATTACAGAAATAACGGCGGCATAGTTTCTCTTGTTCTCCTTGAATAACACTTCGACAGCCTGCGAAACCCTATAATAGTTTTTTTTGCTCGAAATTGAATGGAAAATCAGCGCGGAAGAAACCAGGGCTGCCCAGACGAGCAATATAGCCAATGTGGAAACTATTCCATACATATACTCATCCTCCTCTTTCGTCCAGTGCTTCACTGGAACAGCCTTGGCGGTAGAGTTAAGGGCAATATCTTTCATCCGTTCCTCGGCTTTATGCCAGTTCGCCGCCAATGCTTCTTCAGAGACATTCTTGAAAGAGATGTCGAGCTTGTCGAAAATGCTGTCCAACAGTTCTGGAACACCTGAAACTGAAGCCGCTTTCACTGACTGTACTGCATGGAAAGAAATGTTCTTGAACGATGTGTGAAGCGAGTTGATTATGCCTTCCATACCCATTTCCTTTATTGCGAACTGTTCAAGTGCAGCAGAATCACTGGTTTCGTAACCTTTCAGATAGCCTGAATCGATTCTCGTGAATACTATCATTATTGAAATGTCTGACGCCTCTTTCCCCGAACGGAACTTGTCCACATGGTTCTTCAAGGCATCCACAGAGGATTTCATGTCGAATCTGTCTTCCTCCGGCACTATTCCGGACACATTGGCATCATACCACCTGTTCATCTTGTCTGAGAATTCAGGCATCCGGTTCATGGTGTACGGATTGACTACAAACAAGACCAGGTTGGTATTCTTGAGATAGGACACGGAGTCAGTGTCAGCGGATCCGGAATCGCCGTTGTCAGAAAACATCTCACCGGCGACATCGTTAAGATACAAACGGTATGGCAGTAGATTCTTTGGATTGTTTACCAGAAGCTGGATTGCCTTATGACGTCCGCGCATAGTCTGGTCTACCTCCGAGGTCATAGCCTCTCCGTTTTTGATTGTATCCAGGAACGACTGCAGTGCGGCCTCGTCACTTCCGGCCTTGTCTGTGAAAGTACATACGGATTCCTTTCCGATTTTCTTGTGCAGCATTTCGGAAATCAGCCTGTACAGCAGTGTGGTCTTTCCTGAACTGTGGACGCCGGCTACGGCAATATGTTTCTCTATACCAACGTTGGCTCTGACAAAAGAATTGCAGTGAGGACATTTGCGGGCATAATTGTCTTTGCCGTTAAGGAAAAGGGTCGGCATCTTTTCGGAAGTGGCAGGATGGGTGATATGGAACAGTCCCCACGGGCCCGGTTTCAGATTGACGGGGAGGGGAATTCCATGTGAGTAGTATTCAGCCGGTTCAGACGGTCTGCCGCAAGTAGGACATGGATGCTGCACATTGTAGCGTTTCATCACGATGTGCTCGTACAGGATGAGCGAACCTGCAAAAAGCAGATACAGGACTGCGCAGACCAGGTATACGCACAATGGCGCAAATGCTACTATCAGAACAATTATTCCGTAGTTTATAACCAGTTCCAATGCAGCTGAAAATATATTGAAAGTCGAGAAAACATTCTGCCCGAACGAGGCCACATCATCAGCAAAATAGTATAACTCATCAAGGTTGCTGAAAATCAGTACTGAAATGAAAATTGCAACGCCTAAAAGAGCACCACCGACAATCAATCCGAGACAGCCGTCCTTTTCACTGAACAGATAGAAACCGAACCCCAATGCAGCCAATATGCCACCGATTCCGATAACCCAGTACAGTATGTAAAGCGTTATGCAGCCGATCCAGGACAGAAGCCAGACGAGCGAACCTATGATTATGAAGATGAGTATGCTTGCAACAAAAGCAAGCACGAACACTCCTGCTGCCACAAGGAATGTCCAATAAGTTTCAGGGCAGAGGAACATGTTTTTCCTCATGCCTTCTCCGTAAATCTTGTCGGCACCTGCTGGCTCGTACTTGAGCCAATTGGGATGCCTCAGATTGCCGAAAATCGTCAAATTGTCAAATTCATAAGGATTACCCAAAAGCAATACAAGAGCGCCCAGTGACAAGAGGACCGTCAAGACTATGACAGTAATGATAATCCACTTCGGAACAGTGGAAATCTTCATTCCGGCCAATGGATTGTAAGGCTTCGGAGCATCAGTCACATAGTACGGGTTCATTTCCCGTCGCAGGTTATCTTCCTTGATGAAACCTCTGCTGCCCGGAATCTCCACCCAGTTCACACCGCCGACATAGGTCAGTTCTTTGTTGCTGACATATATTATATCCCCCGGGGATGTTTTTTCAATTGTTTTGCTCCGGTCCGAAGGTTCTAACTTGATTTCAGGGTTGCCTACGGCGACCACATACCTGAATTCACATTTCTCTCTGACCGTTCTTCCATACTCTGCCGCACTCAGCCCGAGTCCTGTCAGGAACAACGCCAGAAGCGCAATCAGTTTTTTCATATTTGTTTTCATTTCTTGTTTTGTTTTCTTGTCTTGTTCATCCCATCTTTCTTCTTCGGAGCAAACAGTCCGGCGAAGAAGCTGCGTATCCTCTGCCTTCTCCACATCGCCGAAAATCTTGTTTTCATAAACTGAGTGAAATCCTCAGAAGACAGCCCAAAATCAGCGGCAAGGCATTCAATGCGCTTGAAATCGTAATGATAGAGTATTGAGATTCCAGCGAGATATTCGCGTTTCAAGTGCCCCTTCTGCGTTTTTGCATACCCGATGACTTCCTCTTCCTTCATCACCGCTTCAATGCTTTTCAGGAATCCGTCAACTTCATCGACTGCTATTTTGCCGAAACACAGCGGAGCGATTTTCCTCAAGGCCTTCTCTGCTTCAAGATTCAGGGCGAGACGGTAGTATGCGAGGACATCGACTCCGTCCGTGTTGCCTTCAAGGACATCCAGCAGAAGCTGCCATTTATTCCTTGACTTGCAGTCTTCAGGAATTACTGTAAGTACATCTTCGCGTATAGTCGTTATGTCGGCAGTCTCCCCTTCCCTACACAATGGTTCATAAAGCAGGTAAAGCCTCTCGAAAATGCTTGAGTCTGAAAACAGCATCCTGGCAAATGCAGGATTTACATCGACCAGTTCTTTGTATTTTGCAATGAGTTTTCTAACTTCGGGCTTGTCAGACTGGAGTATCCGCTTCATCTGTCCGAAAAACAGTTCAGCAAAACCGGATTCTGCATAATGGTTTCTGAACACCGACAGATAGTCCACTTGGGCGGCTGCTTCAGTGTCCTTGCGCAGGTTTTCTTTTGCACAGTCAATGATATCTGGATGCAAGTCAGCCAGTTTCACGAACAACCTGACCCTTTTTTCCGCAGTGTCCTCCAGATAGCAGACAATATCCCTGAGATTGCCGACATTTGAGGTCATACATTCATAAACGGTATTTTCAAGCGGAGGAAAATCTGATTTTGAAAGATAATTGTCAAATATGCGGGTATCCATATTATGGAAAAGTTCCGAAAGGTCTTTCGTGGAACGTCCTGCTATTGCTGACATTTTGTTTTTCAGTGCAGTTTTAGCATCGTCCGACAAGAGACCGTGCTCTTGGAACGCTTCTGCACAGTCCACGGCGGATTTGAGCGACTTCGCGTCAGATGCGTTTTCTGCCGCAGAAACAAGTTTTGCGTTCAGAAGCCGTGAATCAGAGGCGGACTTTGAAACCACATCCGCCAAGGCCTCCAGGAAGCCTCCGGTCTTTGCCAGCTCAAGCGTAAAGTTACCAGGATGGCAGCAGTATATGTACAGGACCTCGTTGATTTTCTTGGACAGTCCTGAAGCAAGAGCGGCAGAGGGTGAATATATCCATTCTGAAAGAACTTTTCCCAAACCTCCGGCAGCGACTTCGTTTTCCACATCGCTGCGCCAGATGGTCTCGATTGGAAGGGCCTTGCGGTTGTTTTTAATGAAATCGACATAGACGAAAGACAAAGGAACTATGTCCGGAGTATAGTACTCGTTCACGAATACTACGTTGAAGCCTGCCGGTATGCCTTCTTCCTGATAGTTGAGAATAAATGAGACTTGTTTTGCAGTTTCTTCAGGCAGGAGGGACAGGAATCCGGCGGCAACGGCTTCTGCATCAGCAGCCTTTGTCCTGACCATTATCGCCTGATTCTTCGATCTCACCTCAAGGAACGAGAAAAACAGGTCTATGCTCTCTTTCGGGACTGACGCATGAAGTCCGGCAAGAGGTCTTTCTTCAGGCGGAAGCATCACTGCCGGGCCCACCATCAAAGCCCGCATTTCTTCATTGTCAAATCTCGGGCTGTAGTCCAGCGGCAGGAAATGCAGACATCCGGAAGCGTTGTCGTCCTGAAGGAGACTGAATATCTCCTTGCCTGGCCAGCCCTCGAAAGCATACATATTGACAATGAAATTGCCTGCACGGCATTTCGTATTGGTATTGTAGTATGTGTAATCGTACCCTGCCTTGACCACACGGCCAATCAGATAGAAGTCCGTGTCTTCAAGCCTGAAGAAATAAAACTTTTTGGGATAGAGGCTTATTTTTTCAGGATGCTCCTTCCATGTTTCGTCCTTAAATGACCCGGAGGAATATTTATATAGTACAGCCCTGTCGGTGAGTGCATCTATAATCTTGCGAGGAGTGCCTTCTGTAACAGTTCTGACTCCTAAACCGGAGCCTCCGTTGATGCGGTTCTGAGAAGCGTTGTAGAATAGGGAATAATATTTCATGGCATTGAAGGATTATTTGTCAAGTGGTATGTGGAAGCCTTTCATCTGTGTCAGTATCCAGACAAGCGGGTCAAGAACTCTGTATGGCTTTATCTGCCCGCTCACATGCTGGGAGTTGTCTTTGTCTGGGGTTGTGCCTAACGATGACACACCGAATACTTTATAGTTGCGGAAAGCTGTACCGATTTTATGCAGGACATTGCCTATATCCCATTTATCGGGATTATTGCACAACTCTGACAGAGACTTGCTGATATTGTCTGTCTCACTTACGGAATACCGGCCTGTTTTGAGGAATGATGAATCATAGTACAGGTCAAGATTCGGTATGCTTTGTTCTCCTGCCTGTTCAAGACCATTGACGACAGCATCAATCTTGCTGAATGTCACTGCTAATGGCGTGTCCTTGTATCTGCCGCGATCGTCATCGGCATCTCCGAGAATCTTGTCGATGACAACCTGTATCTCATCTCTGTCGCCTGGCACATTCAAACCGGCATTGATGAATAGATTCTTGAGCTTCGGTATTGAGAACGGGTCTAACAGCAGTATGATGCCGGAAGACTGGGCGAGATATACCGCCTGTTTTTTCAAGGCTTCACTTGTGGTAAAAACCTCGCCGGCCGTGTCGTAGAAGACCAGATAGATATGTCTGTCCTTGTCGCTGTACTTGCCGGACTCGACGCTGCTTGTCAATTTGAAAATCAACGGCGTGACTATATCCTTGGCAGTTGTCTGATCCGGCAGTTCTCCATAACTGAACATATTCTTTTTCATCGAATTGAAAACTTGCGAAGTTCGCTCCTCTGAATTGAAAGCCTCGTCCTTGGCTCTGACGTCAAGCCCGAGTCTGTAGCCGTAATTCTCCAGGGTCGAAATCAAAGACGTAAAGTAGACCGACTTGCCGCTGGACGGAGCACCGATTATTGAAATGATTTCCGAACCTTCCTTCGCCATTTCACTTGGCAGCCAGTTATGGCATTTCGGACAGACGAAGCGGTGTGACTCCGTTCCGCATCTGTCGCATTTAGTGGGCTTCGGTTCAGAAGAGAACAGGGATTTCCTGGATTTAAAAATATGTTTCCTTACCAGTCC
>CABQAB010000127.1 GCA_902461985.1 uncultured Bacteroidales bacterium
CATAACTCGCAAAGAATACCTGCAGGAGTAGCGTCAATACAGGATATGTTTCAATCGCACCTCAGTTCATACATATCGGAGAAGATGTCGTTCTGGACGGGGACGGGAGTTGGTACGTGACCCTTTTCGCTCTTACTTCGGACAACTACCTCTCATTGTCATTCGGCATGGACGGGGTATGGGACGGCAAATCATTGGAGAAACCTGTGTTCAAGTTCGTGTCCGGCTCGGAAATGAGCAAAATCAAAGGTTTCCTGCTCTACAACTACGAGCCGAACGAAGGAGATGCGGACGAGTACACGGGCGACCTGAGCCCGAAAGAACTTTTCCCGTTGATGAGAATGACCAAAACAGAATAGGAAATGAAAAGATATATCATAACAAGTGCGACGTTATTGCTCCTCGGTCTCGTTTCATGCGACAGGACAGTGATCGAAGGAGGCCTTCCGGACGATGTGGCAACCGAAAAATCAATCTCGGTATTGAGAAGCAGCACCATTCTGTCACCTGACAGCTCAGAAGGGTACGTCATCGTCAAGGCAGGCGGCGAAGTGACCGCCACCTCAGACAGAAACTGGTGCACGGTGACCTGCTACGGCGATTCTGTAGCCGTGAAGACAACGTCCAACTACGACCATCTCGACAGCCGTTACGCACAGGTAAGGATTTACGACAACGGCGCAGACTTCGTGTCAGTGACCGTCCAGCAGGCAGGACCTCTGACCAAGTCTTTCGACGACTCCGGCATAGTACTCGGGCACGAAGGCGGAGACGCTGAATTCAGCTACGATTCCAATATGACTGCTGAAGTCTCATCGTCAGTTTCATGGGCCACGGCAGAAGTGGAGGCAAATGTCGTAAAAGTCCATGTCGGGGACAACGCGTCAAAAGAATACCGCGAAGGCGAACTCAGCTGCCGTCTCGGCACTGAGACATACAAAGTCGTTGTGGCCCAGTTCGAAACCGCGGATATACTCTCCAACAGGAACTGGAAATTCGACGGCGTCCTTATGGACGGAAGCGACTTCTCCCTTGACGGAACAATCACGAAAGTCGCGGACAGGTACACCATGTCCCTTTCCGGCACAGACATCAGCTGGTCTTTCCCTGCAACTGTTACCGGAAACAGACTTAACGTTCCACTCGGCTCTTCCATCGGAAGATACGCGGCGGACAACAGAAACTACTATGTATTCCCTGTAGTCGGCGAAGGCGACAAGTCCGGAGAGGTATCATCCATGACAGCGGAAGGCAGCATCGGATTCACGATGCGCCTCGACAAAGAAAGCGGGAAATGGCAGGGCAGCCTGGACCTCAAGCCTTTCACGGGAAAATACGAAAATCCCGTGTTCCGTTTCGAATTCTGGAGGACCAGCTTCAAAAATGGCAACTCATCAGGCGGCTTCCGCTTCAAAGAATTAAACATTTCCCAGCAATAACAACTTAGTACTCCGGTGAATTTTGACACTTTTTCGATGAAAAGACATTTCATAACAGCATTGTCATTGGCGGCGGCCCTCTCTTGTGCGAAAGAGATACCTGCCGCCGAGGAGAATGTGCAGACACCTGTGCAGAATACTGTTGAAAATGCCCTGATACCCGGCTCAGCCATAGTCGAGTTCACCGAGGAGTTCACCGCTGCAATCGAAAAGGACTTTGCGGAAGGCAATTTCCTCAGCACCAAAGCGGGAGCCGCGGCTGATGTTTTCTCGGCAATGGGAGTCACTTCAGTCCGCAGACTGTTTGAGGACGGAGGGAAATGGGAAGCACGGCAACGAAGCGCGGGACTCCACAGATGGTATCACGTTACCTATGACGAAACTGTTTCATCAACCAAAGCCGGGGAAGCGCTCTCAGCGATACCGGGAGTGGTCTATGTTGAACCGGAACGGAAGATCAAGTCTACTGCCGTATTCGACGACCCTATGTTCGGCAGCCAGTGGCACTACTACAATGACGGCTCGCGTTCAGGCATGCAGGCCGGATGCGACATCAACGTCGTGCCTGTGTGGGAATATTTTACAGCAGGCAGCCCCAATGTCATAGTGGGCATAATTGACGGAGGCGTCCAGATGGACCATCCTGATTTAGAGGCGGTCATGATTCCTGCCGGTCCTGACGGAAGCCGCAGTTTCGTTTACGGTTATTCAGGCGAGACCATTTATCCCCATGACCACGGCACTCATGTAGCCGGAACGGTAGGCGCAATCAACAACAACGGGGCCGGAGTCTGCGGAGTGGCCGGGGGCTCGGACGGGAACGGAGGAGTGAAGATGCTGTCCTGCGCCATTTTCAAAAAGAATCCGTCTGATCCGAAACACGACATCGGCGGTAATTCCTACAACGCCATGGTCTATGCAGCGAACCACGGAGCCGTAATTGCCCAGAACAGCTGGGGTTATGTCTACGAAACTGCCGAGGACGCTAAACGCGGCGGTGTCGGTGCCATGAAGGCAGCCATAGACTATTTCATTGAAAGGGCCGGATGCGACGAAAAAGGCAACCAGCTGCCGGACAGCCCGATGAAGGGAGGCGTGGTCATTTTTGCCGCCGGAAACGATGCATGGCCTGACGGCTGGCCTGCTGAATATGAGCCGGTCATCGCTGTAGGCTCTTTCGGTGCGGACTACACGCGTGCCAGCTATTCCAACTACGGCCCGTGGGTGGACATCTGCGCACCGGGCGGAGACGGCTACATAGGGGTCCTGAGCACGGTTAACGACAGCGGTTATGGCTATATGCAGGGCACGTCCATGGCCTGTCCTCACGTAAGCGGAGTGGCGGCTCTGCTTGTCTCACATTTCGGAGGTCCTGGCTTCACCAACGAGATGCTCATCGACAAACTCATAGGAGGAGCGGACAGCGGAACTAAACTCGCCTCCGCCAATATAGGCCCTAAACTGGACGCTTTCGGCTCTTTCAACCACGGCAATTCCGTAGCCCCGGAACCTGTAGGTGCATACACGGCTGAAGCCAGTTCCAACAGTATAGTTTTCAAATGGAAACTCACGTCCGATGAGGATTCGCCGGACGGCAAATGTTTCAGCTATCTCCTTCTCGCGTCAGAGAACAGAAGCGACTTCGATGATTTCAAAGTTGAGTCCGCTCCACGGACAATGCTCAAAAAGCGGATATTCGTGGAAAACGCGGCAAAAATCGGAGACGAACTGACTGCCGTTCTGGCCGGACTTGAATTCAGCACGGACTATTATGTCGGAATCCTTTCATGCGACTACAACATGAACCAGTCTGCAATGTCCGGCATCAGGCAGGTCACCACCGAGGCGAACCGCGCCCCTGTAATAGAGACCGCATACAAGGGAGACTACAGAGTGAATTCACACGAGACTCTTGCTCTGGATTATGACATCTACGATCCGGACGGACATGAAATCACCGTTTCATACCGCGAAGGCAGCGCTGCGGACAGTTTTGTGCAGAAGGACGGGAAAAACACCATGACCATAGCCGGCAACGCGGTCTCTCCGGGAAAATACACGGCCATTATTGCAGCTAAAGACAACACCGGATTCGACAAGTACGACCAGACAACCGTCAGGATGATTTCGTACGAGATTGTCGGCAATCATGCACCGGAAGTCATAAAGCCACTTGACGGAATACTGATGACTCACACGGGCGAGACTTTGAAAATAGACCTGACAAAGTACATACTTGATGTAGACGGCGAGGTTCTCAGCTATGACATAGAGCGGAAGAATCCGCGCATAGCGAACATAAGAATTTCGGACAACACGCTGATAGTGACTTCACTCTACTACGGGACAGACGATGTCAGTCTCACCGCAAAGGATTCCGGAGGCAAGTCTGTCACTCTTGACTTCAAACTCGCAGTCAGGGCGGAATCCGCAGGAGCCGACATCAGTCCATCAGTGGTCAAAGACTATCTCACCATAACGACCGGGGAACTCGCCAGCACGAGAATCCGCATATTTTCGGCATCGGGAGCACTCGTTTACGACAATACCCGGGAAACGGAAGCCTTCACTCCGGCCGTTATCGACATGAGAGGATTCGCACCGGGCACATACAAGGTAGTCGTGGAGTCAGCGGGCACAAGAACAGAAAAGACGATAGTAAGAGTATAAAACACCATTTTAAACAAACAAAACGATGAAAAAATCATTATTCGCAATGTTGGCTGCCGCAGTTCTGGCAGTCGCTTGCACAGAGGACTCGAAGGTGACGGTGGACCCGAAGCTCACCGTCGACGGACTGACATTGAATGACAACCATGGAGTCAATGTCAAGGCTGCCGCTTCCACAGTTGATTTCACTGTGAAGGCAAACGTAGCCTACACTATAGTTTCCGACAAGGAATGGGCTACACCCGCTCCGGCAAAAGTCGAAAATGCAGACAACAAGGAAATCAGCACCGACGTCAAAGTCAATGTTGAAGCCAATACAGCCGAGGAGACCCGCTCCGCAAAAATTTCAATCGTGGTAGACGGTCACAACGAACTTAACTACGAGTTTACGATCTCACAGGCTGCCGCAGTTCATGAGAAGACTTTGAAAGTACTGGACAAGGACCTGAACGAGGTCACCGAAGCAATCCCTGCTGACGGAGAAACCGCTTCCACAATAACTCTTAACGTGGTTTCGACCGTTTCATGGACTGCCGCTCCTGAACAGGATTGGATTACTGTCACTCCTGCATCAGCAACCACAGAGAACTATGCGCAGACCTCGACCACAGTAAAACTTGACATTGCCGTCAATGACAAGAAAGAAGCCCACAGCGCAAAGATCGTTTTCACCGGCGAAGGCATCGAACCTGTCGAAATCACAGTCAACCAGAGCGAGAACATTCCTTTCACGGCTGTCATTGAGGCAATGACGGTTTCAGAATTCAACCCAAACCTTGTCGCAAACTATCCTGAAGAGACTTCCATTGCCGTCTACATCGGAGAAGCGACCGCGGAAGTGGTAAGCGGTTACTATGGTCTTTGGAATGCGACAGTGTGGGCCAGCATCATAGCCGACTGGGACAATAGCATAGATGAGGCTGTAAGTACGCTCGCACAATATGGGACTGCAATGAGTGATCAGGTTCTGGGTAACATCAACGACCCGAACAGGGGATATATGGGTACAATCTTTTATAATTTGCAGTCTGATACCGAATATACTTTGGTCGCAATGGTTCAGGATGCAAAAGGCAGAACATATATCAACCACAGCACCGCCAAGACCAAAGCGGAGGCCCCTATTGAATATGACGGTTTCCTCAAGATCGGAAAATATAACATGACATATATTGATTCCGACAAGAATACCAGTGCAACAGTTATGAATGTCAGATACGCCGGTGAGGAAAACAAATACACGGTGCAGGATCCTGCAATTGATGATGGTTCTGTATGGCACGCAGAATATGACCCGACAGCCATGACTCTCACTCTGAATGGCATTGAGAAGGGATATGAAAGTGACGGAAATATGTGGGGATTCGGTGTACTCTATGGATATTGGAACAAAACACAGAAATTAGGCTACGGTTATCTTTCATTTACAGAAGATATGGAAGAGGAAGACGGTGACCAGCCTTGTGTATTCACGGTAAATGAGAACGGATACCTGTCAGGCTTGAAAAACCTTGCTTTCGGTGCGTTTGTCTATCAGATGGATGATGCACTGGAGAATTTGACAAAGGCCTTGGGATGGGGTGCCATTTTCATGGGTGAAGGTACAGTGATTGCTCCTCAAACCTCTACGTCAGCTGTTTCATCCAAATTTGAAATGGTATCTAAAGAAGCTGACCTCAGCTCTCGCAGTGCGATGAAGACTCGTGTATCAGGTCTTAAAATGGTCAACAAACTCTATAAGTAATAATCAATGGAAATGAAACATCTCTCCATCACACTTGTTTCATTATTGATTGCGATTTCTTCAGCAGCACAAAGCTGGTCCGCGCTCCCTT
>CABQAB010000128.1 GCA_902461985.1 uncultured Bacteroidales bacterium
TTCTTGAAGAAGCTGCACACGTCACTTTTGCTTGCATTAAGGGATATTCTCTCCTTCATCTCCTTCGCAGCCTTGTTGGTGAAAGTCAATGAAAGGACCTGTTCCGGGGCGCAGCCTTTACACAATATGTTGGCTATGCGGCACGTCAGGACGCGGGTTTTTCCGGAACCGGCACCCGCCACGATGAGCACTGGCCCTTCCGTACATTCCACTGCCTCCCTCTGGACTCTGTTCAGTCCTTCCAAAAAACTTTTCTCCGTTTTCTCCATATCCTTATCTGTTCGTATCCTTATCTGATTTCGGGTTGCGAAAATAGCAAAAAAATGTGTAACTTCGCGGCGGATTTCCGCTTTTGACGGAAATTCTCCGGGGACTGCGTCACAACAGTCTCGATGACAGGAAATTATACTCAAAAATATATTGTAATGTCAAACAACATCTATTTGAAAAAGGGTCTGGATATTCCTATAGAGGGAAAAGCGGCCCTTAACACCAGGAAGGTGATTGCTCCGGACATTATCGCCGTGAAGCCTGCGGATTTCCGCGGACTCGTTCCGAAACTTTTAGTCAAGGAAGGCGACAGGGTGCTTGCCGGAACACCTGTAATGGCAGACAAGATGGCTCTGGACATCAAATTCGCTTCTCCGGTCAGCGGCGAGGTGGTCGAGATTGTCCGTGGCGAGAAGAGAAAGTTGCTTGAAATCCGCATCAAGGCGGACATGACTCAGGAGTATGTCGATTTCGGTGTGAAGAAACCATCCGGACTCGATGCTGAAGGGGTCAGGAAAGCACTTCTTGAAAGCGGTCTCTGGCCGGCTCTTATCCAAAGGCCATACGGCGTCATCGCCAATCCTGAAATCAGGCCGAAGGCCATTTTCGTGTCGGCATTCAACACGGCTCCTCTTGCCGCAGACACCGAATTCGCTCTCAAAGACGAATTTGCAGACATCCAGGCTGCAATCAACGCCCTGAACAAACTTACTGACGGCGGCATCCATGTTTCCTTCAACGCCGCAAACTATTCGGGCACTCCTTTCCACAAACTTGAGAACATCATTCCGCACACTTTCTCCGGACCTCATCCGGCAGGCAACGTGGGCGTGCAGATCCACCACATCAGCCCGATACGCAAGGGCGAGACTGTGTGGACTGTTTCAATGGTGATGCTCGCTGCGATAGGCAAGCTATTCCGCAGCGGCAGGTACGATGTCAGGAGGAAGATTGCCATCACAGGTCCGCGTGCAGTCGAGCCTGCGTACGTAATCTGCGTTCCGGGAATGGCCATGAAGGAGTTTGCGTGGTTCTACAGCGAGCCTGAGCAGCTCCGTTTCATCAGCGGAGACGCCCTTTCAGGCACTTCAGTGGGCATCAACGGCTACCTCGGCTTCTACGACAACCAGGTCACCATTCTCAAGGAGGGCAATGACTACGAAATGCTCGGCTGGGCCAAGCCTATGAGATTCAGTCAGTTCAGCTCTTCAAGGACATATTTTTCATGGCTCACTCCGAAGAAGGAGTATGACATGGACACCAATCTCCACGGCGGCGAGAGGGCTTTCGTGATGTCGGATGTCTATGGAAAGGTGCTCCCTATGCATCTTTTCCCTGTATATCTTGTCAAGGCCTGCCTTGCCGGGGATATAGAGAAGATGGAGAAATACGGAATCTATGAGGTCCTTCCGGAAGATTTCGCCCTTTGCGAGTATGTCTGCCCGTCAAAAATCAACATCCAGTCCATCATCGAAGACGGAATCAGTCTGATGCTGAAGGAAATGGCTTAATTTGAACAGATATGAACGGATTAAGAAAATTAGTCGATAAAGTTAAGCCGACCTTTGAGAAAGGCGGTAAACTTGGATTTCTCCATTCTACTTTCGACGCATTCGAGACTTTCCTCTTCGTTCCGAACACGGTGACGGTGAAAGGTTCCCATATCAGGGATTGCGTTGATATAAAGAGAGTTATGATTATCGTGGTGCTCGCGCTCGTGCCGGCCATGCTTTTCGGCATCTGGAACACGGGTTACCAGCACTCCCTCGCCTACGGTCTTGACTGGGGTTTCTGGCCGATTGTAGGATACGGACTCGTGAAAGTGATTCCTCTCTATCTCGTTTCCTATATAGTAGGTCTTGCGATTGAGTTCACTTCCGCGCAGCTCAGGGGACATGAGGTCAATGAGGGTTACCTCGTTTCAGGTATGCTCATTCCTCTTATCGTTCCGGTAGACGTTCCATTGTGGATTCTCGCCCTTGCAGTGGCATTCGCAGTCATTTTCGGCAAAGAGTGCTTCGGCGGTACGGGCATGAACATCTGGAACCCGGCACTGCTTACCCGTGCGTTCCTCTTCTTCTCATATCCGAGCAAGATGTCAGGCGACACTGTCTGGGTCGGAGGTCTCGGTGCAGGTGAGAATGCGTGGTGCGGTGGTCCTATGGCAGATGCGTTCTCCGGCGCGACTCCGCTTGCAAACCCTACTATGGACGGCCTTGCAGAGCATGGCTATTCATTCCTCAATATGTTCCTTGGAACCATTCCTGGCTCTGTGGGCGAGACTTCAGTTATCGCAATCCTTCTCGGAGCGGTCATCCTTATCGGTTCCGGCGTGGCTTCATGGAAGATAATGCTTTCTTCAATAGCAGGCGGTCTTGCAGTCGGCTACCTCGGATATGCCTGCGGTGCTACCGACATTCCGGGATACTACCAGCTGGTTATGGGCGGTTTCCTTTTCGGAACTGTCTTCATGGCGACAGACCCTGTGACTTCAGCACAGACTGAGGCGGGCAAGTGGATTTACGGTTTCCTCGTGGGTGCTCTTGCGGTTACGGTCAGACTCTGGAATCCGGGTTATGCCGAGGGTATGATGCTCGCAATCCTTCTCATGAACACTTTCGCTCCTCTCATTGACCACTGCGTGATAGAGTGCTCATTGAAGAGACATGCGAAAAAAGTCAAAATCGCATAAATTACAGGCAATATGAATACAAATAGCAATACATACACTGTCATCTACTCGATAGTTCTTGTAGTTGTTGTCGCAGCGATCTTGGCTTTCACGTCGCAGGCTCTCAAAGACAGACAGAACGAGAACGTCAAGTTGGAGACAATCACAAAAGTGATTTCAGCTGCGGCTCAGGCAGACGAGAACTTCGTCATCGGCGAGGATGTTCTCGCTGTCTATCAGCAGACAGCCACCGCTGCCTTCTTCGTGAACGCTGAAGGCGAGACAGTCGGCGAGCCTATGAATCTCGGCAAAGAGGATAAAAAGGCAATCGAGGTCGTGACCACTTCAGAACTCAAAAGACAGAATGCGCTGATCAAGAAAGCTGACGAAGGCAATGCCGAGGCGGCTGCGGAACTGAGACTTCCTGTCTATGTTTTCAATATCAACGGCAAGACCGTGAATGTCCTCCCTTGCTACGGTGCAGGTCTTTGGGGCCCTATCTGGGGTTATCTTGCAGTTGCCGAGGACGGACGCACTTTCGAGGGCGCAATCTTCGACCACAAGAGCGAGACTCCGGGTCTTGGCGCCAAAATTACGGAAGAACCGTTCTATGGACAGTTCCACGGACGCAGACTCACAGATGACGGACATTTCGGAGTCATCAAGGGAGGGGCGAAAGACCCTGTCCATGAGGTTGATGCAATCTCCGGGGCTTCAATCACTTCCAAGGCTGTGGGCACGACGGTGAACACATGGGTTAAATACTATCTTCCTTATCTCGACAAAATCGCCGCTGCAGCTGCAGAGCCTGAATGTGCTGCGGTTGAGGAAGTCGTGGAAGAAACAACAGAAACGGAGGAATAGGATATGAAAGACTTTAATTTGAAAGAAACACTTCTCAACCCGATTTTCAAGGGCAACCCTATTACCGTCTTAGTTCTCGGTATATGTTCCTCACTGGCGGTGACAGTCCAGCTCAAGGGCGCATGCGTAATGGCTCTCTCTGTCATTATAGTGACTGGCCTGTCAAGTTTTGTGGTGTCTCTGCTCAGGAAATCCATTCCTAACCGTATCCGTATCATCGTGCAGCTCGTGGTCGTCTCGCTTATGGTGATTCTGGTCGACCAGGTGCTCAAGGCATACGCATACAGTGTCAGCAAGACTCTTTCTGTCTATGTGGGACTCATCATTACCAACTGTATCGTCATGGGACGTATCGAGGCTTTTGCTCTCGGCAACAAACCTATTCCGTCACTTCTCGACGGTCTTGCAAACGGTGCAGGCTATGGAATGATTCTCGTCATAGTTGCATTCTTCCGTGAACTTCTCGGAAGCGGCACGCTCTTCGGCTTCAGGGTCATTCCGGAGGCTTTCTATGCTGCCGGATATATGAACAACGGTCTGGTGATTCTTCCGCCGATGGCTTTGATTCTGCTCGGATGCATTGTCTGGGTTCAGAGGAGCATACAGAAGGATCTTCAGGAGAAATAACAGCAAACTCAGTTAACTATGGAATATATAAGCTTATTCGTAAAGTCAGTATTCGTTGACAATATGATTTTTGCGTACTTCCTCGGTATGTGCTCATACCTGGCGGTATCAAAAAATGTGAAGACAGCTTGCGGACTGGGTCTCGCCGTCATCTTCGTGCAGCTCATCACGCTTCCGGTGAACTACCTGCTCAACAAGTATGTGCTCACTCCGGGTGCCCTCAGCTGGATTCCCGGCATGGAAAGTGTTGACCTCAGTTTTCTGAGCTTCATCGTCTTCATCGCCGTCATCGCGGCCATCGTGCAGATTGTGGAGATGGTTGTGGAGAAATTCTCCCCGACTCTGTACTCGCAGTTAGGAATCTTCCTCCCGCTGATTGCAGTGAACTGTGCCATCCTCGGCGGTTCCCTCTTCATGCAGGAAAAGGATTTCGTGAACCTTGGAGAGGCTACGGTCTATGCCCTCGGTTCCGGTTTCGGATGGTTCCTCGCAATCGTGTCTCTTGCCGCAATACGTGAAAAAATGTCTTACTCAAATGTTCCCGCCCCTCTCAAGGGTCTCGGTATCACTTTCATCACCGTTGGTCTTATGGGTATGGCATTCATGACCTTTATGGGAATCAATCTCTAACAGTGGAGGGTAATTGAAATGAATGAAATGACAATGACAATAATCGGCGCGATGGCGGTGTTCACCGTCGTCACCCTGGTTTTAGTGTGCCTTCTGCTGGTAATCAAAGGCTACCTCACTCCGAAAGGAAAGGTAAGAATCAACATCAACGAGGGCAAGAAGGAAGTTGAAGTGACTCCGGGCGGAGACCTTCTCCACACCTTGGCCGAACAGAATATCTTTCTCCCTTCTGCCTGTGGCGGCAAGGGCAACTGCGGACAGTGCAAATGCCGTGTCACTGAAGGCGGCGGCACAATCCTTCCTACCGAGGTCGGATTTTTCAACCGCAAGCAGATCAATGACCACTGGAGACTCGGATGTCAGGTCAAGGTGAAGGAAAATCTTTCCATCGTAATCCCTGATTCAGCCCTCAGTGTCAAGAAACTCGAATGTGAAGTCATCAGCAATGACAATGTCGCAACGTTCATCAAGGAGTTCACTGTCAAATTGCCTGAAGGCGAGCATCTTGAGTTCAAGAGCGGTGAGTACATCCAGATAGACATTCCTGCATACGAACTTGATTTCAAGGATATTGACGTTTCTGACGAATACAAGGCAGACTGGAACAAATTCGGGTTCTTCAACCTTCATGCTTCCAACCCTGTCCAGACAGTCAGGGCATACTCCATGGCCTCTTATCCTGGTGAGAAGGGCATCATCAAGCTCAACGTGCGTATCGCAACTCCTCCTTTCGACAGGAGCGTGCCTCGTGAACTCGGTCCTAAACTTCTTCCGGTCAATCCTGGTATCGGTTCATCCTATGTGT
>CABQAB010000129.1 GCA_902461985.1 uncultured Bacteroidales bacterium
GGATATGCCCTGAAATCCAGATGGAAATAGGTCAGGTTCATGGTAAGATTCCACCATTTCGTGAGCGGGAGTTCCGAAAGCGCGGCACTCACATAGACATTCTGCTGGTCTCCGGCATTGTCAAAGACCAGCCCCATCATTCCCGTAGACTGCTCGAAGCGGGGGACCTGGGTATAGCTGTAACCTTTTTCCATGGAGTAGCCGGCAGTCAATGTCAGATGTGAGAAAAGGACCGACGACAATGAAACATTATGGCTGTAGAAAGGCTGCAGCTCAGGATTGCCCTCATTGTAGGTCGTAGCATTGACATAACGCCGGAAAGGATTGAGCTGCCAGTATTTTGGACGGCTGATACGGTAGGAGTAATTCGCGGTGAGAATCACTTTCTGCGACGGGGACCAGCTTATGTAAGCCGTCGGGAAGACATCGAAATAGTCCTTGCGGGTCTGCGTGGAGCCGCTATCGGACATCCAGTCACCGCTCTGGAGAGTGTACTCCCCTCGCAGACCGACCTGTGCGCTCCATTTCGGCGAGAACTGCTTCGAGAGATTGATATATGCCGCATAAATCTGCTCCCGGTAGGTAAAATCGTTCAATTTATCATTGCCACTTTTCTCGCCTCGGCAAAGTGAAACTTCGTTTCCCTCTGCTCTCGGCTTATCGAAAAGGTTCTTTTCGCTCTGAGGTCCCGGAACGGCTGCGTCAAAATCATAGTCGAACCTGCCGTATAAGTTGCCGGTCCTGGAATATGCCGCCTTGAGTCCGGTCTCTATCCTGCCTGTATTATTCCAGAACAGCTGGGAATAATCGGCCTTAAGGGAATATATGTCCACCGCCCTGTCCGTCCTGTCATCGAAACCGTAGTTTCCGAGTTCGGCCGCCGCTTCCGGGACTGACTGATCCATGTCGAGTATATTTCTCTGGGTATTGGTCATGCAGGACATATCCCTGTTATAGTCGAAATTAAGGGTCAGTTCCGAAGATTTGGATTCGTCGAACTTATGGGTGTAGTTCAGATTGGCCGATGCCCTCCACCCGTCCGAATCGGCATTCGTGTCGCTTTTGCGGACAGAGAAGAGATACTCCTCTTCTGGAGTCGATATGTTCCTCCAGTCCCTGATTGTCTGGGGACCATGAAGTCCGTAGTTCTTCTCGCCTGAAAAATTGCCTCCGGCTATGAAGCCGAGTATATCTTTTGAGGAAATGGTCCAATCGTAGCCGAGCCTCAGATTATGCCTCATGGTCTCTCCCCTCACTCCGGAACTTGTCTCCTGTCTGCAATCGTTCGCAGCACCGTAAATCTTTGTCTCTTCAACTGTTGCGGCATAGTTGTAATAGGACGGGGTGTACTGGAGCCAGACGTTGTGACTGTCGTTCTTGTACATGAGGTTGGTGGAGAGATATGCATCGTGAGACAGTGCAGGCAGGAAATACATTCCATATGAACCGTTCAATGTGCCGTTGAAGCCTTGCATGAAACCTTTTCGGGTCTTTATGTTTATGATGCCTCCGCTGCCTTCTGCGTCATATTTTGACGATGGATTGGACATCAGTTCCACTTTCTCTATTGAAGTGCCGCTGCTGCCCTGCAAAAAGGCTTCGAGGTCTTTGCCGGACATGTTCGAGGGCTTGTCGTCAATCCAGACGGAAACTGCCGAGCCGTTTAGCTTGACATTGCCGTCATTGTCGATTGTAACTCCTGGCGCGGCTTTCAGCACGTCAAGAGCATTGCCCGTCTGGGCCACGGCAAGTTCGGATACATTGAGAGTGATGCGGTCGAACTTATGCTCTATCATGGGCCTTTTGTCCACGACCACAGCCCTGGATAGCATTTCGCTGTCTTCCCCCATGGTTATGTCCTTGACCGTCACCTCCGAGTCCGAGAATGAAGAAATGACGTCGCCGAGTCTGCAGGTGAGTTCCCTATAACCCACCAGAGAGAAAAGGATATTGCAGTTCCGCAGAGAATCGGCTTCCACATTCACTGTCAGTGCCCATTCTCCGTCGTCCGAACTTGTGGCAGCGGAAAGCACAGTTCCGCCGGAGGCAAGTACGGCAACGGTCACATATTGCAGGGGTGAGCTGTCAGCCCCGGTGACTCTGCCTGAAATGCGTATTGTGTTTTTGCCTGCTCCAGACAGCACAAAGGGCATCAGGAGCAGCAGGATAGAGCAGAATACCACTCGCCTGATTATTTGAGTAAAGTTGCAGACAGCTTGATGATTACTGTTCATTGTATCTGGAACAAGAAAATGTTCTAATAGGTCATCGTCATGTCTGTCGGAACGCAGACTACATAGTCGGCCCGGCCGAGACTCTCCTCACCGAGAGAGCCGATTTCGTCCTGCCGGATGCAGCAAACGGTTTTCACCTTGATCTGAGGGACATAGGCCTGAAGATACGGGATAATGCCTCCGTAGAAATCCGAATGATAGTTGCCGTTATAATGGATGAACCTGCGCCCCGGATTGGAAGCTATCGACCATGCCATTGTGGCGTCCTTCAAGGCCTGAGCCTCTGCGAAATGGCTTTTCTTCCCGTCGTCGTGTCCGCTGATCATACGCATGAATCCGAACATTTTCTCGTCTTCGGCAGAGGCTTCATAAGGAATCGGAAGCGGAGCCATCAGAGCCTTGGCGGCATCGGTAAGCCCTTCCAGGGCCTCCAGCCCGTTGTCCTTCACGAATGAGGCATAGCGGCGGGGCACATTGGTCGCAATGAATTTCAGGCCTTTCTCCCTCGCGAAAGAAAGAAGCGGATAATAATCAGTATAATAATTGTCCCAGAGTTTGGCCTCAGCCTCGAATTTATCGGAGGAAATCATTCCGGACACGTATTCGTCCACAAGCAGCTGGTTGTCAGTCTCGAACATCTCGGCCCCGAGAACCATCGAAACGGAATCCCGCTGCCATAGGTCCTTCGTTATTTCATATTCGAGCCAGTGGGCAATTGCGCAATTATGGGTTTCCCCTATGAAAACCACATCGGCCCCGGACAGATTGTCGAGCATCTTCGCATAATCGGTTTTCCTGCCCTTGCCGTCGAAGATATTATAGGCTGGTTTCGGATTGCCGGCAAAGATTTTTTCCGTCGTCCCGGTCATTGCCAGAGCAGCAAATAGTAGTGATATTATGTATTTATTCATTTTACAATGTACTTTTTCCGATTTTAGATCTTTCGACTTCGCCCTCCGGGAGAAAAGGGCCAAAAGCCCACTGGGCTGTTTGTCTAATCCTTTTCTTGTGCTCAAGATGACATTAAAACGGTCCCATCGACAGAATCATATATCTGTCAGTGTCGAAGCAGCGCCTGAACTCATTGCGCAGCTCCTCGGCCGTTATGCTTTCCAGCACATCCTCGTACATGTCGATTTCCGCCAACGTCTCGTCGTTCCTCATCTGGCTTACCAGATAGTTTTTCCATGCTGCCGTGGCATCATCTTCCAAAGAAGTCCTCTTGTTCACGATAAAGATCTTCTTGAGAGTGTTCAGTTCCTTGTCGGAGACTTTCTTTGTCTGCAGTTCGCGTATTATGTCATCTAAGACTTCATGAACTCTCGCAGTGTTGTTGCGGTCCACGGAAGCATTTATGTCGATGTAGAAAATCCTGTCAGGACTCGCAGTGTAATAGAGGGAAGAATATGGAGAATAGACCAGCGATTCCTGCTCCCTGAGCACCAGAAGCAGACGGTTGCGGATGAGGTTGTTCATCAGCTTGAGTTTCAGCCCCGAGCGCAGAGAAGGTTCGTAAGTGCCGAAGCGGAGATAATCGAAGACAGTCTGCGTCTCGTTCTGGTTCGGATATTCTATTTTCCTTGTGGTTTCAGGCAGCACGAAATGGGATTTGCCCATCTTCTGAGGCTCCCGCCCCTTTTTCATGCGCGCGAAAACAGGTACGGCCTCATGAATGAACTCGTCCACGTCAAAAGCTCCGCAAACCACACAGGTCATGCCGTCCGGATTGGTATAGAGTTCCCTGTACTGGCCGGCTATTCTGTCCAGGTTCATGGTTTCGAGGTCCTTCAAGGTCATTGCGGTCCTGCGTCCGTAAGTCAGATTGCCCATAAGGCTGTCAATCCGCGTGTTCAGCTGCCGCTGCACGTCCATCTTCATAAGGCGGGAAAGGTATGATTCCTCTCCGAAGCCCTCGATTTCGCCCTCTCGGATTTCATCGAATTCCTCATAATTGAGTCTCGGATTGTTCATCTTCCCGTACATCATATTGAGCAGCAGGCGCGCTGACGATACCGGAGCGGAAGCTATTATGCCGTGCCAGTTGGATTCAATCGCGAGCAACATCCCCAATTCGTGTTCCGCGATGAGAGAGTGATATGTGCTGTCCTCAAGTCCCTCGATTCCACCTAATTCCATATATGCCGCCATTCCCTCGTAGACTGCATACTCGTCCTCCGGCACACGCGACAACCCGCCCGGAGCGAACATCTGGAGCATGATTCTGCCGGATTCGTCCTCCGTCGGTCTCAGCACGAAACGCATTCCGTTGTTCAGGAACACGTCAGTCACCTTTATGTTGTCATAGTATGTCCTGTATTTCACAAGGCTATCGTCATAAGGTCTTTCCTGCACAAGGCAGTCAGGAACCGCCGTCGGCACAGCCTCCTGCTCCAGTTCCTCCTCCATCTTATAGGCGTATTCAGCGCATTTCACCTGCTTTGCCCCATCCCAGAGACAGGCAAGTTCCGTATCGGTGACCCCCTCCGTCTTTTCTGGATTGTACCTGTAAGCAACCAGCATGGACTTCTCCGCCGCATCGAGCCATTCCGAAAGGATATCCTGCAGCTGGCGGGACGTAGTGGCGGCAAGTTCACCGCTTACATACTCTGCCTGAGCCTGATCACTGACTATTCTGTCATCAAAGAGGGCCGCGTCCACTATCTCGTCACAAATCATAGCTGAACTGCCAGGATATGCGGCATGGAAACGGACAGTTTTCTTGACATCCTCCAGTTCATCATCGAAGAAGCCCTCGCTGGCGATTCTGCGAAGTTCTGCCACACACTGCTTCAGATTTTCAGCAACACCGGCCTTGTCCTCGCCTGAAGCCCGGATGACGAAATGCTCCTTGTCGGCGAGATACCAGTGGTTTGTCACGTCAGCATAATTGCCAGTATCATACAGACGCCGGGAGACTGCCTTGAGAAGCAGACGCCCGCGCTCATGTTCCACCACGTCGTCAAGCGTGCTTTTCATGCGGGCCCGGTGCGGAACCATGACTTCTATCTCAGCCCTGCGCAAAAGTGTATCCGCAACTTCGCCGACAGTCACGCCAGAAGCATATTCGAGCGGATAGTCAGGAACTTGCGGGGACTTTCTCCCGGGCACTTTGCCGAATGTAGAGATGATTTTGCGCTCCACCTCTTCAGGCTCGACGTCACCAACGATGGCTACGGTGGCCCTGTCAGGAGTGTACCATGTGCGGTGGAAATCCCGGAGTTTCTGCGGGGTCATGGACGAGATGTCATCGGCTGAACCGAGAGGAATGCCCTTGCTATAGATTCCGTTGCCTATTTTGAGATCATAGAAACTGTCCCCGACATCATAGGAGCGCAGTTCTTCGAGTATGATGCCTTTTTCACCCTCGACTTTGCTGCGGGTGACGCTGATGTCCGTGAGCCAGTCCTTGAGAATCAGAAGAGCGTTGTCAATGTTGGACGGGTTGTCGTTCGGAACCGAGAACATATAGATTGTCCTGTCGTAGCCTGTGTAGGCGTTGATGCCGATGCCGTACTGTACGCCAAGCGATTCCAGATAGTCCACAAGTCTGCGGTCCGGAAAATGCCGTGTGCCCCCGAAAGCCATGTGCTCAAGGAAATGGGCGGAGCCTCTGTTGCCGTCGGTTTCATAT
>CABQAB010000130.1 GCA_902461985.1 uncultured Bacteroidales bacterium
GCCATTGTACGTGCCAGACGTGCATAATTTGAATCTACAGAATTCTCATACAGCGTACCGTTTTCATCAAGATTCCTGGTGGCATCCTCGCTGACGTTCGGAATGTCGGAAGTAAGTTCCTCCATTCCGCGCTTGGTGTCACGCACTTCGGTAAGATATTCCTCCACGTGGATGGAAGTCAGGATGTCCCAGCGGATCATCCTCTCCGAGAGCACGATAGCATCCTCGTAGTTATATCCCTTCCATGGCATGAACGCCACCTTGAGGTTGCGTCCGAGCGCAAGTTCGCCGTTCTGGGTGGCATAGCCCTCGGTGAGCACCTGTCCTTTCACGACCTTGTCACCCTTGCGGACGAGAGGCTTGAGGAGGATGGTGGTACTCTGGTTGGTCCTGCGGTAGATAGGAAGCTGGTAGACAGTGACGTCATCGCTGAAACTTACGAATCTCTCGTCATCAGTCCTTTCATATTTCACATGGATTTCCTTTGCATCCACATAAACGACTTCTCCGGCTCTCTCGGCAATGACCTGAGTCCTGGAGTCAATGCAGACCCTCTCTTCGAGTCCGGTACCTACGACAGGTGACTCAGGGCTGAGAAGAGGAACTGCCTGCCTCATCATGTTGGCACCCATCAAGGCACGGTGGGCATCGTCATGCTCAAGGAACGGAATAAGCGAAGCCGCAACAGAAGCAATCTGGTTAGGGGCGACGTCCATATAGTTGACCTCGTCTCTGGTAACTACCGGGAAGTCGGCGCCATAACGGCAGAGAATCCTGTCTTCAAGGATATTGCCGTCATCGTCCATATTGACGTTTGCGAGGGAAACCATCTGGTCTTCCTCCTCCTCGGCACTCATATACTGCCATCCTGCGCTGCTCAAATCCACTTTTCCGTTCTCAACCTTGCGGTAAGGCGTCTCTATGAAACCGAAATTGTTGATTCTCGCGTAGACGCAGAGCGATGAAATAAGTCCGATGTTAGGACCTTCCGGAGTCTCGATAGGACAGAGACGGCCGTAATGGGTATAGTGTACGTCTCGCACCTCGAATCCTGCCCTGTCACGTGAAAGACCGCCTGGGCCGAGTGCAGAAAGACGACGCTTGTGAGTCATCTCGGAAAGCGGGTTGGTCTGGTCCATGAACTGGGACAGCTGGCTTGTTCCGAAGAATGAGTTTATCACCGAAGACAAAGTCTTGGAGTTGATAAGGTCAATCGGAGCGAACTGCTCGCTATCACGCACATTCATCCTTTCACGGATAGTACGGGCCATTCTGGAGAGACCGACATTGAACTGGTTGGCAAGCTGTTCGCCTACAGTACGCACACGGCGGTTGCTCAAGTGGTCAATGTCATCCACAACTGCCTTGGAATTGATGAGCTGGATGAGATACTTGATAATCTCAATGATATCGGTGTTCGTAAGAACCCTGATATTGTCATCAATGTCAAGACTCAATTTCTTGTTCAGACGGTAACGGCCGACGTCTCCGAGGTCATATCTCTTGTCAGAGAAGAAGAGTTTGTCAATGACATCCCTTGCCGTCGCCTCATCAGGCGGTTCAGAGTTCCTGAGCTGTTTGTAGATATAGGTAACCGCCTCGGTCTGTGTGTTGGTCGGGTCTTTCTGGAGAGTATTGTAGATAATCGCGTACTCGTTCACGTTGGCGTCCTCCTTCTGGAGAAGGATAGTCTTGACGTCAGTGTCTGCGAGCCTTTCAATAGTGTCCGGTCCGAGAATCTCACCGCGCTCTACGATTGCGGTAGTCCTTTCTACCGGGATTACCTCTCCCGTGTCCTCATCAACGAAATCCTCCGTCCATGTCTTGAGGACTTTTGCTGCCAGTTTGCGGCCCTCGAATTGCGCAAGATTCTCCGGTGTCGCCTCGACCTCGTCGGCAAGACCGAAGATGTCGATTATGTCCTTGTCGCCGTTATAGCCGATTGCACGAAGCAAAGTGGTAACCGGAAGTTTCTTCTTACGGTCGATGTACGCATACATCACATTGTTGATGTCTGTCGTAAACTCGATCCATGAGCCTTTGAAAGGAATGATTCTGGCAGAATAAAGTTTAGTGCCGTTCGGATGTATGCTTGAGCCGAAAAATACGCCCGGTGAACGGTGGAGCTGCGAAACTATGATACGCTCCGAACCGTTGATTACGAAAGTTCCGGCAGGAGTCATGTACGGTATGTTTCCGAGATAGACATCCTGGACCTTGGTATCGAAATCCTCATGTTCCGGGTCGCTGCAGGAAAGGCGGAGTTTTGCCTTCAATGGAACCTCAAAAGTCTTTCCTCTCTCCAGACATTCCTCGATGGAATACTGAGGCGGATCGATGAAGTAGTCAATGAACTCAAGCTTATAATTGTTGCGCGTATCCTCGATAGGGAAAATCTCCTGGAACACCTGGTACAGACCCTCGTTTTTCCTGTTTTCAGGAGTGGTCTCAAGCTGGAAAAAGTCCTGGAAAGACTTCAGCTGAACCTCGAGAAGGTCAGGATATTCCAAAAGAATCTTCGACGTTGCGAAAGAAATGCGCGGATTTTTAGTCTTATTTGACATCTTCTGCCCTTTATGATATTATGTAAAACATAAATACGACAAAAAGGTTTAGGGTCTTAACATGACCCTAAACCTGGAATTGTTCCCCTCCGGGGAAGCAGGAGAAGTTATTTAACCTCAACTTCTGCACCTGCCTCTTCAAGGGCAGCCTTCAAATCCTCAGCCTCAGCCTTGGAAGCTTTTTCCTTGATTGCTGTAGGAGCCTTGTCTACAAGCTCTTTAGCCTCTTTCAGTCCAAGACCAGTCTTCTCACGAACGACTTTGATAACGCCAAGTTTAGCCTGGCCTGCGCTCTTGAGGATTACGTCGAACTCTGTCTGCTCTGCAGGAGCTGCTTCACCAGCTGCCGCAGGACCTGCTGCAACTGCAACTGCTGCAGCTGCCGGCTCGATACCATACTCTTCCTTGAGAACATTAGCAAGTTCCTGAACATCTTTCACAGTAAGGTTAACCAACTCTTCTGCGAGTGCTTTAATGTCTGCCATAATTATTGTTGATTTAAATTGTTGTTATTGTTTTACTCGTTTGATTTTTTCTCTTCAATAGCCTTTACGAGGCCCGCAACAGTGTTGCCTGATGCATTCTGAAGAGCTGAAATGACGTTCCTTGCAGGAGCCTGGAGAAGAGCGACGACATCGGCGATGAGTTCGTTCTTGGACTTGATGTTGCAAAGCTCGTTAAGCTTGTCAGCACCGAGGAAAGTACATTCCTGAACATAAGCTCCCTTGAGGAGAGGTTTCTCACTGCCGGCATCATTCATTTTCTTGATGAGCTTCGCAGGAGCGTTTGGAGTTTCTGAGTACATGATTGCAGTAGGGCCTTCAAGAGCAGGATAAAGCTCTTTGATGCCTTCCAATGACTCAGTCGCCTTGATGAAGAGAGTGTTCTTTACGACCACGAGTTTGATACCCTGCGCAAAGCACTCGCGACGGAGGCTCGATGTCTTTTCAGCATTGAGACCGGAAATGTCCGTAATATAGAAATTAGGAGTTTCCTGGAGTTGTGCTGAAATAGCTTCAATTACTTCGACTTTCAATTCTTTTCTCATAATTGTATTCTTTTATTCAGCACTGCCGATTGTTTTGATATCGATATGGATTCCCGGGCTCATTGTGGAACAGATTGAAGCTGCCAGCAGATAAGTACCCTTCAGGGAAGACGGTTTGAGTTTGAGGATTGCGGAAAGCAGCTCGTTTGCGTTGCCGAGGATGTTCTCGGCAGGGAAAGAAACCTTTCCGATAGCTGCGTGCACAATTCCTGTCTTGTCGACCTTGAAGTCGATTTTTCCGGCTTTCACCTCTTTGACGGCATTAGCCACGTCCATTGTGACAGTACCTGTCTTAGGGTTAGGCATCAGGCCTCTCGGACCGAGGATACGGCCGATGGCACCGACTTTGGCCATCACTGAAGGAGTACAGATGATTACGTCTACATCTGTCCAGCCACCCTTAATCTTCTCGATGTACTCGTCAAGACCTACATAGTCCGCACCTGCCTCCTTTGCCTCAGCCTCCTTGTCAGGAGTACAGAGGACGAGCACGCGCTTTGTCTTTCCTGTTCCGTAAGGAAGAGTGACTACGCCGCGGATCATCTGGTTTGCCTTTCTCGGATCGACACCGAGGTTTACGTGAAGCTCTACTGAAGCATCAAATTTGGTGAAAGAAACTTCCTTCACAAGAGCACAAGCGTCAGCAAGCTTATACATTTTGGCGGAATCAACCTTCGCCACAACCACTTTCTGGTTCTTAGTAAGTTTACTCATAGCTTGAATTATTTGATACCTGAGGGCTTCTCGCCGCCTTCGATTTTAATACCCATACTTCTTGCAGTACCTGCTACCATGGACATAGCCGCTTCAATGGTGAAACAGTTGAGATCCGGCATTTTTGTCTCGGCAATGGTCTTCACCTGGTCCCAGGTGATGGTTGCAACCTTCTTTCTGTTAGGCTCAGGAGATGCAGTCTGAATCTTGGCTGCTTCCTTCAACTGAATCGCCACAGGCGGCTGCTTTACTTCGAAAGTGAAAGACTTGTCGCTGTAGACAGTGATGACAACCGGAAGGATTTTGCCTGCGCTTTCCTGCGTGCGAGCATTGAACTGCTTGCAGAAATCCATGATGTTCAGACCTTTCGAACCGAGAGCCGGTCCTACTGGAGGTGACGGATTTGCTGCGGCGGCCTTAATCTGGAGTTTGATGAATCCAGTAATTTCTTTTGCCATAATAAATGATTATTCTTTAGTTACTTGGGTAAAGCTGAGCTCCAGCAGGGTCTTCCTGCCGAAAATCATAACCACCACTTTGAGTTTGCTTCTGTCCTCCACAATCTCTTCCACTGTTCCGTCAAACCCGCTGAAAGGACCGTCAGTAATCTTGACAGCATCGCCAACCTTGTAGTCGACGACCGTCTCGATTTCAGCTGACACCCTCTCATCCTGCTCACCGAGAAGACGCTTCACCTCATCATCACGAAGAGGGATAGGCACTTTCTCCTCCTGAATGCGTACTTTGCCGTCTTTTGTGGTGTCGCGCTTGATCTCACGTTTTTCAGTAAGAAAACCGGACATGTGAGGGACATCATTTCTGATGATGTACTGCAACTCACCCGTAAGCTCCGCCTCTATGAGAACATAGCCGGGGAAAAAGAGCTTTTCAGTACATACCCTCTTGCCATTGCGGATCTGATACACTTTCTCGGTCGGAACGAGAACCTGGTTCACATAATCCTTGAGACCGAACCTTTCGATTTCAATCTCAAGATATTCTTTTGCCTTCTTCTCTTTTCCGCCTGCAGTGCGAAGGACATACCACTTCTTTGAATTTTCACTCATAACCCAAACCGAAAATTAAAGAGTGTAGATAGCCTTCATAAGGTACTGGAAAGCAGTATCCATTGCGAGGATAACGATAGCGAAAATCACAGAAGCCACCATCACGAGGAGAGCGGAACTCTGCAATTTATCCCATGTCGGCCAGGAGACTTTCCTGGTCAGCTCATAGTACGACTCTTTGAAGTAATTAATGATTTTTTTCATCTTTACCGTTAATGGGCATCCTAAATTGGAAGCGGAAGCGGATGCCTGTTAAACTTTACCAAATCGTAACCTTTGATATTGGCAGGGGAAGCAGGATTCGAACCCACATCGACGGTTTTGGAGACCGCTGAACTACCCTTGTTCTATTCCCCTATGGAAAGACGGGGCCACTTGGAGGCGACCCCATCCATTATGATTTAGTCA
>CABQAB010000131.1 GCA_902461985.1 uncultured Bacteroidales bacterium
GGCTGCGGCCGGAAGCGTCATTTCTCTGAATCAGTCAGGGACAGCCGGAGTCTATGATTTTAATTGCGGAAACATTACCCGTAAAAACACTGACGAGAAGCTCACCATGGTTTTTGATGCCTATAAGGCAGGTTTCGGGAACAGCATCTCGGCTTCAGTGACTGTGCCGGGAACAGATGCGTTCAGAGTCGTTTCTGTCCGCAACCGTGCAGGCTCGGAACCGTATATGGAAGTGGCTTTTTCGAGTCCTCTCGACCCTCTTGCCGATTTGAACGGCCTTTTCGTATTTTCCGATGAGCGGGATTATTCCGCTGTGGCAGACGGGAATATAGTCAAAGTCGCATACGCTAAGGGGGAGGAAGACTTCTCATTCGGAATCACTCCTGCCCTGAAAGATTATTCCGGTCGCGGACTGGGCACCGAGTGGCACGGCGATTTCCAGCAGGACGAGCTGAAACCTGCCGTCAAACTTCTGTTCACGGGCAGCGTCCTTCCTGATGACAGCCGGCTTGTGCTCCCGTTCAAGGCGGTGAATCTCAACGCTATAGATGTCAAGATAATCAAAATATACCAGCATAACGTACTCTCTTTCCTGCAGAACAACGACTTGAACGGAGACAGTCAGCTGAGGCGTTCCGGAAGGCTTGTCTACAGCAAGAAGATCAGCCTGGACAACGGCGACATAGATCTGCACAGGTGGCATCCGTTCTGCATAGACCTTTCAGGGCTTATGAAAAGGGAAAAAGGGGCGATTTACAGGGTTCAGCTCTCCTTCCGTAAGGAATATTCTGTCTATGGAGCGTCCGTTACGCCGTCTGCGGCTTCTTCTGCAATGACAGAATTAGGCGCGGAAGATGTCACTCCGGAGGAAGACGGTCTCTGGGACGAGCAGAACCCGTACTATTACGACAATTTCTACAACTGGGACGAATACGACTGGAAGCAGCGTAACAATCCTGCACACGCCACCTATTATATGATGGAGGAACGTTTCCCTTCAGTGAATCTCATGACTTCCGATCTCGGCATAGTGGCGAAATACGGAGAAGCCGGGGCTTTGGACATATATGTGCATGATATAATCTCGACGGCTCCCGAAAAAGGCGTGACCGTGGAAGTGTACGGATATCAGCTGCAGCTGCTTTGTTCCGGTACAACGGATTCCGACGGACGTCTGTCCTGTGTTCCGCGCCACAGGCCCTTCGCAGTCGTGGCAAGGACCGCCGACGCTGTCTCGTACCTCAAAATGGCAGACGGCCGGGAAAATTCATTGAGCCGTTTCGATGTGGGAGGTGTCAAATCCGAAAAGGGACTCAGAGGATATATTTACGGGGAGAGGGGAGTATGGCGTCCCGGCGACACCATGCACCTGACTTTAATCGTAAAAACGGATGCCGGGGCGAAAATCCCGTCTTCCCATCCGGCCACTCTCGAACTCTATAATTCCAAAGGCCAGTTCCATTCCAAAGTTGTCTGTCCAGAGTCTGTAGGAGGTTTCTACACTTTCGACGTGCCTACTTCGGCCACCGACCCTACAGGCACTTACAATGCCTATGTCAAACTCGGAGGGTCTACATTCCATAAGTCCCTTCCGGTGGAATATGTCAAGGCCAACAGACTTAAAATCAATCTCAAACTGCCTGAAGGCAAGCTGGCTGCAGGCACGCATGCCGACATAAGCCTCAGCTCTTCGTGGCTCACGGGACCGGCCGCTTCGGGGCTCAGGGCGAGGACTGAAATGAAACTGCGCAGGACTTCCTCCGGCTTCAGGAACTTCGGCGACTATATATTCAACAATCCTCTTTCCGATTTCGAGACCATGGACACGGACCTTTTCTCCACTGTCCTGGATTCACGCGGGAATGTCACGATGAGGTGCAGCCTGCCAAAGGTGGCCAACGCCCCCGGAATGCTCAAGGCCACTCTGGTAACGCGTGTCACCGAGCCGGGCGGAGAGGAAAGCGTGGTTTCGACAAGCGTTCCGTATTCTCCATTCGATTCATATGTTGGCGTGCGGCCTCCTGACAGCGAAGGCCTGGAAACTGACAAAGACTATGTGTTCAGCATCTGCAACCTCGATTCCGAAGGCAGGAAGGTCAAGGGACACAGAATTCTCTATACTTTCTACAAACTCGACTGGTCATGGTGGTGGCAGGATGATGCCGCCAGGCTTGCAGTCTATGTCCACGGAAAATCCGCTAAAGTGCATGACACCGGTTCATTCGTCAGCGGCGGGAGTGATGCCGTGCATTTCAGGCTGGATTATCCTGACTATGGAAACTATCTGCTTTATGTGAAGGATCTGGACAGCGGACATTCTACGGGAGTCAGATTTTTCTGCGACTGGCCTGCATGGAGAGGCCTGTCCAATAAAGAGGGCAGTGAAGCGGCTTCGATGCTGACATTTTCCTTAGACAAGAAGTCCTACTCGCCGTCCGAGGAAGCTGTGGTCTATATTCCTGCTGCAAAGGACGGAAGGGCCATAGTCACTGTCGAAAACGGTAGCGGAGTGATTTTCTCCGACGTCGTGAAGACTGCGGAGGACCGCGAAACCAAATACAAGTTCAAGGTTTCCAAGGACATGGCTCCGAATTTTTATGTCGGCGTCACTTTGCTGAACCCTTACGGCACTGCTGCGGACGGTTTGCCGTTAAGAATGTACGGTGTCAGGTCCGTGGACGTAACTGACGATGAATCAAGGCTTCATCCTCAGATTTCCATGCCGGACGACCTTGCCCCGCAAAAGGAATTCTCTCTCAAGGTCAGCGAGAAATCAGGCAGACCTATGGCCTATACCATAGCTATAGTGGATGAGGGGCTTTTAGACATATCCGGCTTCAGGACTCCTGACCCATGGTCCGCAATGAATGCCAAAGTGGCTTTGGGTGTGAAGACCTGGGATCTTTATGACGATGTAGCGGGTGCCTATGGCGGCAGCTTCTCGTCCATGTTCAGAATCGGCGGTGATGTGGACTTGAACGGCAGTGCCTCGGCAAGAGACAACAGATTCGAGCCGGTTGTGCTGTTTGCGGGACCTTTCAAACTTGACAAAGGCACTGCGGAGCACCGTTTCACCCTGCCTATGTATTCAGGGCGTGTACGGGTGATGGTTGTGGCGGCTTTAGGCGCGGCTTTCGGAAATGCCGAGAAATCAGTGCCTGTGCGTTCCCCTCTTATGATGATTCCTACCCTGCCGGAGAGGATAGGTACGGGCGAGAATACCCTGCTTCCAGTCAACCTTTTCGTGACGGCTTCCGGCGGAAACCGGGCGGAAGTCTCGGTGGAGACCAGTGGTGCGCTAAGGCTTGAGGGCGAACCGGTGCATGTGCTGGAACTTGCCGGACACTCTTCGGGCAACGATGACGGACTCAGCCGGGATGCTTTCACAACCTTCCGTCTTTCCTCTGCGTCAGAACCGGGTGCCGCGCATGTTACGGTAACCGCCAAATACGGTTCGCACACTGTCCGCGACACACTTCATCTGACGGTTGAAAACGTGCTTCCGGCTACGGCTGTTTCCATGACCCGCGAACTTGCTCCGGGTGATACGGCGGAATTCGTCCTGCCTGAGGCTGTGGAGAAGAACTCTGCAACAGTAGGGGCATACACCTATCCTTCATTTGACGCCAATCTGTGCAGAATGAGGATGATGGATTTCGGCAGCACCTACACCGGTCAGATGGCAGGGGCAGGTGTGGCACTCATAAACCTCCGGCCTCTCATCCCTGAAAGTCTCAAGGCCGAAACCGACGAAAAAATCAATTCTCTCCTGTCAGAACTTTGCTCCCGACAGCTTTCCGACGGCAGTTTCTCCGCATGGAAGGCTTCGGCGACCGTAGATATGCGTGCAGATGCGATGACTGGGCATTTCCTTACCTTGGCTGCCCAGAACGGTTATTCCTATCCTTCATCGGTTTTCAGTTCATGGCGGAACAAGACCAGAAAGGCCATGGCTTCATTCATGCCTGCCGGAAACCATATCGACGAAGTCGCCTGTCATTATCTTGATGTCATGGCACTCTCAGGCAATGCCCAGGAAGGAGTGATGAACAGAATAAAGGATTCGGACAAGCTTTCTTTCAGTGCTAAATGTATGCTTTCTGCGGCATACGCACACGCGGGCAGGAAGAACATTGCCTCGTCCCTGCTTGCGTCCGGATATTCCGGAACCGGTTCATATGCGGTTGACGCCCTTGCTTTAAGGGCTTATGTCCTGACAGGGAATATGGAAGCGGCACTGCCTTTAGCTGCAAAGATTTCCGCCGGGTTCACCGAAGGTTTCTATTCGACTGCCGAGACTGCATACGTCTCCGAGGCTTTTGCGCTGATGGCAACCCAGACCGGAACTTACAAACTGTCAGTGAATTACGAAAGCATATTCGGCCTGGAAGGCTCAAATGTCGAGAAGATCAGACCTGTCTCCGGGGCTTGGACGGCTAAAGTTCCTGAAAAGGCTACTTCCGTGCGTCTTGTCAATACTTCAGCCGGCCCTGTCTATGTCTCCATGTCGTACTCCGAGCGTCCTCAGGCTGGGACTGAGGTTGCTGCTGCGGCTTCATCCATCGGACTTCAGGTCACTTACACAGATGCAGACGGCAAACTGCTCGGGAAATATACTTCTTCGGACGGGTCCGCACGGAAGATGGTACTTGAACAGGGGACGGACTTCACGGCAACCTTCGAAGTGACCGCTTCTCCTCTTGAACACGCCGCTGACCTGCTCCTCCGCTTCAGACTGCCATCCGGCTGCGAGTTTTTCAACGACCGTTTCTTCTCGGAGGGCGGCAGCCTGTCCGAATATTGCGACATCAGGGATGATGAGGCCCTGTGGTATTTCAATCTGCCTCGTGGTACTGACAAGTCATTCAGTATCAGGGTTCGTTCCGCTTATGCCGGAGAATATACCTTGCCTCAGGTCACTTGCGAATCGTCAAGTGACGTCAAGGTGTTCGCGCGTACGGCATCGTCGTCCGTAAAGATTGTGCCAGCAGCTCATGCGAACCGGCATTGATCGGCGTGTGGCTCTGTCCACCGCAGCTGTCGCCGTTTTTGCGGGAATTGCTTTGCTCTGGCTTTGCTCTCTCCCGCAGGAACTGTTCTATGATGTCCCCTGCTCGACCGTGGTCTTGGACTCTTCGGGAGGACTGCTTGGTGCGCGTGTGGCGGAGGACGGCCAATGGCGGTTTCCTCCCCGCGAAACTGTTCCGGACAAATACGCCCGTGCTGTTATCCTTTTCGAGGACCGCTGGTTTCCGGCACATCACGGTATCAACCCCGCGGCTATAGTGCGGGCGGCCGTTTCCAATTTCAAGTCCGGTCATGTGGTAAGCGGAGGCAGCACCATCACCATGCAGGTCGTTCGACTGTACCGGAACTCCGTCTCGCCGCAGACCAGTCGCAGACTTTCAGACAAAATCATCGAAGCTGTGATGGCGACAAGGCTGGAGGCATTCCATTCAAAAGAAGAAATATTGGCTCTCTATGCTTCGTACGCGCCTTTCGGTGGCAATGTCGTGGGCATTGAGGCGGCGTCATGGCGTTATTTCGGCCATCCTGCCGAGGAATTGTCATGGGCTGAAGCGGCGACCCTTGCGGTGTTGCCCAATTCTCCTGCGCTCATCCATCCCGGACGTAATCGCCAGGCTTTGAAAAACAAACGTGACAGACTTCTGCAACGCCTTTACAATCAGGGTTATATGGATGAGGCTACCCTTGAACTATCTTTTGACGAGCCCCTTCCTGTTTCTCCGCAGCCGCTTCCTTCCCACGCCTTTCACATAGTCCA